>JAKAUD010000145.1 GCA_021827885.1 Thermoplasmata archaeon
CAACAAGATATCAGATATCCTGACACGCCAATACGACACAATGATAACAGAAGACCTGAACGTATCAGGCATGATGAAGAATCATAATCTTGCAAGGAGCATAGCAGATGCAGGATGGTCTTCCTTCTTCACAATGCTGAAAACCAAGGCATTGTCAAGGGGAAAGAACATAATAGAGATAGGAACGTTTGATCCCTCGTCAAGGATGTGTTCACACTGCGGATATATCTATGACTTGAAACTCAGTGAAAGAACATGGACATGTCCAAGGTGCAATACAACACATGACAGGGAATGGAACGCATCAATAAACATAAAGAAATTTGGTCTCATAAAGACCGGAGTACCCACGGACAGTGGGGAATTGACGCCTGTGGACACAATCGCCTCTACTATATCCCTTCTTGAGAAGGAAGGGATAAAGCAAGTGAAGTGGTTGAAGCAGGAAGCCCACGTTCTTTAGACGTGGGAGGATGTCACTTTCCGCGTATAGAGTATATACCTGACTAAATGGGCTGTAGGCTGAGAGCCTCCTGCAATGTCAAATCAGAAAAATGTACCTAAGTTTCGAGATTTAGTGAAAAACCTAACAGATTGCTTAAATCAAAAGAAAAATGCGGAGGGGCGTGTGCGATTAATGTTTTAATCGAATCTCCTATAAATGGATAGATAGTGAGTTGTCCAATTAAGCAAGTGGGTGTCAAAAGCTGCAATGCCCATTTAAGCGTTCGCAATCTGGACTACAATAGCTATTTGACGAGATTGGATAAGCACTCTTTACAATTACGGCCGTTGTGTAGGTTCAGAATTGAGGTAACACTAATAAGAGGAATCTGACAGAACGAGAAGAAACGACAACAATACCTCGCCCTAGGCTAGACACTTTTCTACTTCAGACGTTCTGACATTTCCTTGGATCTAACATGGCTAACATTCTGGTGAACTTCGGGAAATCCCTCATCATTTGAGACCAGGAAGTCCGCGCGTAGTTGGACAGCAGTCGCGAGTACCATCGCATCTGGAAGTTTCAATCGTGTATTTGCCCTTATAATGGCTGAAGAGACTGCAATATCTAACGACAGAGGCACAACTCTGAAATTTTCATTCGTCAAGATTGCCGATAAGAATCCACTGGCATCTTTATCTCTCTTATCAACATAGAATCCCGTTAGAACTTCAGAGATCACCAGCGTTGGTATAATGCCCTCAAGAACTCCGCTTTCAATTGCCAGCAATACTTCTCTCGAATGTTTGTAATACGGTGTTTCTTTGTTAAGAACATTAAGGAAAACATTGGTATCTATGCAAGCTCTAATCCCATTCATCTCTGATTTTTTTCATGGACTTCGTTGCTTTCTCACTGAGTGGGGAAGTACTCTCTAAAAGTGATACTAGGCTCTTTTCCTCTGCCTTCTTGATTATGATGTCATCGCCTTTTTGCTCAAAGAGTATTCGATCTCCCCTTGATATTCCAAGAGTTTTCCTTATTTCTGCGGGAATCGTGATTTGGCCCTTTGATGTTATTTTACCTAGATCTAATATCATATTCCTACCTGTAAGCAATCTATTCCTTACATTTAAGCCTTACTAACCATTTAGAAGGAATAGGGGATAAGAAAGTATCCTCCATCTCAAATTTCGTCGTTGTTCACTATGCATTTCACAAAATGCGGAGGGCCGGATTTGAACCGGCGAACCCCAACGGGAATGGACCCTAAATCCATCGCCTTTAACCTAGCTCGACAACCTCCGCTTTCTTAACCTACATTGCAGAGGATATATTAAAAATCTTCAAAGCTGGACGACTATGTGATTGATGTCAATCTTTTTGATCGCATTTACGAAAATCATTTGTTTTGCTGGTCATATGAAGATATAGGAACTGTCATGCGCGAAGTTTCATAAGCATAAGATCATTAGGTTATTTGATAAGAATTTGAAAATGGAAGAGATAATCAGTCCTGAAAAAATATTGCATCTATCCTTAAACATTAAAGGTACAATTTTTGAAAATGTTTTCAGTAAAATGGAATTCCTTGGTGCATACGAATATATCATGGAACAATTTCAGAACTTAATGATTCCTACCCTAAGCGTTTCGATAACCCCCAATAATTTCTATTCTTCCAGATATAGAGATGAAAAAGACCAGAGAAGGCTTAAGAATGTTGCGCCAAGAGGCCCCCAGCACGACGAATTTATGGGAAAATTTTATTCTTTGGTCAAAAAGTTTCCACCAATTTCTTCTTTTGAAACAAATTGCATAGACATCATGACCGATATTGATATATCTAACGCTATAAGACAGAGCGGAAAAAAAGTGATAGTGCTCAGCGGCTTCACCACAGATAGTGAAATAATGATTAATTCTTCATTATTGCATTACAACGGATTTATTCCAGTTGTCATTTCAGACGCAACCTCCACATTCTCCGAAAGAATGTTCTTTACCGCCCTGGAGTTCATATCACTTAGTGGGGAGGTAATAGATTCCAGAGACTTGATGAAGATATGGGGCTATTGAGCACATATCCCATCATTCTAAAGAATTAATTGCTCCATCTGGACCTTTCTTGCATTCACACCAATATCTGAAACCTGAAATTCCAGATTGCCGTATAATTTTGCCTTTTCTTTTCCAGAAAAAACAGCCGCAGCTATTCTTCCTATTGCATCTCCCTTCATAATGCCGCTGCCACTTGTACCCGAGATTACTGTAAGATTCAATTCTTTAAAAATATTCGGGGTCATATCCGCAGTGTTATAGGAATAATATCCAGCCCAGCTTCCGGTCAGGGAGGCACCTTCGAAATTCTTGCAATATGAAGTGAGAATCTGATATATGCTATTTTCATAGAAATCGCGTTCAGGCTGGGGATCTTCCGACATTGTGAAATCCCTTGCCAGATCATCAGCGACCCCGATCCACATAGAGCGATATTTTGGAGCAGGTCTCAAGAATACTCCGTGTGATGGCAAAATGGTGAACGGCATAATATCCTCATCAGTGTGTACACTCTCTGACAGCATCTCCACGATCCTATCGTTTGTTACCTGGAATACCTGCCTCTTCTTTGGTCTCTCGTGCCCATCAATTCCGGTCTTATCAAGAAGGCCAGAGGTGTAAACGTCTGCTGCCATTATGTATTCGTCCCCTGAATAAGTACCCTTATTTGTCTGTAAACTTCCTATCTTTTTTCTCTGCCAGATAAAGGGTTCACCCGGGTAATCCAGTGGATCCGTTGGAACGACTTTTAATCCTGAAACCGTTGTGCCAAAATCAAATTCTATTCCAAGCTTCACGCATTCCTTAAAATAGTAATCGGCAAGGAGTTCCGGTTCTATAATCCCACAATTCTTGCCAACATAACCCTTATCGTAGCCTTCCAGATTCATCAATTTTCTCTGTTCTGGTTCAAGTTCATAATCAATATTCAATGATGATTTTATTTCGTCTCTATCAACTATCTCAATCTTCACGCCGGAAGAAAGCTCCTGAAGCATTGCATCCATAGGGGATTTATCCTTTACAAGAAACAGATAACCATTAAAATGTAAGCCGATATCAAACCCTAAACTTTTCTGGATCTTTTTGTAGAATTCAATAGAAGTGGAGGCTAATTGCCTATTTACTTTTGTTTTAAAAATGTCGCGGAAACCTGCGGCGCTCTTTCCAGTATTTCCCTGTCCGTAGCTGTTTTGTTTGTCTATGACCAAAATGCTCAAATCGTGATTTTCTTCTTTTATATGCAGCGCCGTTGACAATCCAGATATTCCGGCCCCTATGATGATAACATCATACCTTCTTTCCATGCCGCCTTAATCCTTCAGCGTGATATATCTATTGCTGAAAATGGATAGAGGTTCAAGTATTATCACTTGAAAATCAAAATGTCTATAAAGTGAAATACCAATGCTCATAATTTTAAAATAGGTAATAAACGATATTGGGGTATGAGTTACGCTTATGGAGACGGCATTACACTAAGAGTTGCAGAGGCAAATTCAACCGACCCCGGAATGTCAAGGGTCAGGCTGGACGAAGAATCCAGGATTGCTCTTGGGGCTGAAATAGGAGATGTCGTTGAAATAGAAAAAACAAAGAAGACCGTAGGTCGAGTTTTCAGGGCGAGACCAGAAGACGAAAACAAGGGGATCGTCAGGATAGATAGCGTTCTGAGAAACAACTGTGGGGGCTCAATCGGGGAAAAGGTTAAGGTCAGGAAAGTAAGGACTGAGATAGCTTCAAAGGTCGTCCTTGCCCCAATAATAAGGAAAGATCAGAGAGTCAGGTTTGGAGAGGGAATAGATGATTTCGTTCAAAAAGCACTCATCCGGAGGCCCATGCTGGAACAGGATAATATCAGCGTGCCAGGTCTGACTCTTGCCGGGCATTCAGGTTTACTTTTCAAGGTAATCAAGACAACTCCCTCCAAGGTTCCCATAGAGATAGGGGAGGTTACCAAGATAGAAATCAGGGAGGAACCCGCTTCTGAAGTTCTTGAAGACGTTTCAAGGATCAGTTATGAGGATATTGGGGGACTTTCAGATCAGCTTGGCAAGGTTAGGGAAATAATCGAGCTTCCGCTAAAGCACCCCGAACTTTTTGAAAGGCTTGGAATAAGGCCGCCAAAGGGAGTATTGCTTTATGGACCACCAGGAACGGGGAAGACGCTCATAGCCAGAGCTGTTGCAAATGAATCAGGTGCGAATTTTTATTCAATAAACGGCCCGGAAATCATGAGCAAGTACTATGGACAGAGTGAACAGAAACTTCGTGAAATTTTCACTGAAGCTGAGAACAAGGAGCCATCGATTATATTTATCGATGAAATAGATTCAATCGCACCAAAAAGGGAGGAAGTCCAGGGCGAAGTTGAAAGGAGGGTTGTCGCTCAACTTCTAACCCTTATGGACGGTCTCAAGGAACGTGGTCATGTCATCGTCATAGGTGCAACAAACAGGATCGATGCAGTTGATCCAGCTTTGAGGAGGCCAGGTAGATTCGACAGGGAAATTAACATTGGCGTTCCGGATAAGAAGGGCAGGCGAGAAATTCTTAACATTCACTCCAGAGCAATGCCACTTGGAATGGATGAAGAGAGAAAGTCAAAATTCCTTGATGAAATTGCGGATATGACATACGGTTTTGTAGGAGCAGATCTCGCCGCGCTTTCCAGGGAATCTGCAATGAACTCTTTGAGAAGATATCTCCCTGAGATCGATCTGGACAAGCCAATACCAACGGAGATACTGGAAAAGATGGCTGTCACCGAGGATGATTTTCTGGAGGCACTAAAATCAATAGAACCAAGCAGCCTGAGGGAAGTTACTGTTGAGATTCCAAACATACACTGGGATGACATTGGCGGTCTTGAGGATGTGAAGAGGGAATTGAGGGAAAGCGTAGAACTGCCTCTTCAAAAGCCAGAAATTTTCAAGAATCTTGGAATCAGGGCTCCAAAGGGTTTCCTGCTTTATGGTCCACCAGGAGTCGGAAAAACATTGCTTGCGAAGGCTGTAGCAAACGAGAGCAATGCCAATTTTATATCAGTGAAAGGACCAGAAGTGCTCAGCAAATGGGTAGGTGAAAGTGAGAAGGCTGTACGGGAGATATTCAAGAAAGCCAAGCAGGTAGCCCCTACCATAGTCTTCCTTGATGAGATTGACTCAATCGCCCCAAGGAGGGGAAGCACCGGGGATTCTGGTGTAACAGAACGTATTGTGAACCAGCTGCTTACATCAATGGATGGGATAGAGGTATTGCAGGGAGTAGTTGTAGTTGGGGCTTCTAACAGGCCTGACATCCTTGACAGCGCTCTTCTAAGGGCAGGAAGATTTGACAAGATGATATACATTCCACCACCAGATGCAGAGGGCAGGCTCAAGATTCTCAAGGTTCACACGAAGAATATGCCACTTGCACCCGGTGTTGATCTGAAAAAAATAGCAAACATCAGCGAGGGTTATGTCGGTGCGGATCTTGAAAATCTTGTGAGGGAAGCAGGAATGATAGCCTATAGGAAAGACCTAAACGCATCGAAAGTGACACAGGAAGATTTCATGGACGCACTGAACGCAATAAAACCTTCCGTTGACGATGAAGTTCTCAAGTTCTACAATAATATAAGCAGCAACATGGGGAAGAGCATCAGGGAACGGAGAAAGGATTTAGAGGTTTCTGGATTGTATCAGTGAAACCACAATATCAACTTTTTTTAGTTTTCCATAGATTTTGATAAAACTTCAAATATCTTGTTTCAAATAGCATAAGAATGGATAAAGGAGTAGACATATCTTTTCAAATAGCATCGGGGAATGAAGATCAGGAACTCGTGCAGGCACTTGCAGATCTCACCGGCTATGACATGGGCAAGGAATTCAAGGTAGAATGGCGAATATTTCGAGTAAAACTTGAGGAAAAAAGGTTCTTCAAGATATTATACTCAGGTCCAAAGATCAACAAGATTCACCCTCATAACATGAAAAAAATAACTGATCATTTTGATTCTCTCTCTAAATTAAGCTATAATGAGGTAATGGGAAGATATAAGGAACTGCTAAAAAATGGCTCGATCAAGCCAATCCCTATTAAGGAAATGGAGGAATCGTATGATCTGTGGCAGGATAAAATATGGCAGTATATCTGACTTCGTCCAGAAATAATTAATTTTGGAAAAATATTCCATTCAATTATATTTCCGGAAATTCAGGTTTATATCCAGCATTTCAAGTCCCTTGGATACTCCATTGCTGACATCAGGCCCATTCAAGGTTGTTGCCAGTTTCCTTGCCTTTCTTTCATCGATCAGGCCGAGATATGGCAATGAAACCTGGAAAGCCATTGAAGGCAGTCCTGTACCGGCAAAAGATTTCCTTACAGCATTGATAATATATTTGAAAATGCCCAGGACATATTTCCTCGAATCCGGGTTTCTCACCAGCGTAATAATGGCCCATGGAGAATCCTGCGCCTTAATCTCAGATTTCATTACCATCTTCATAAGTGCCTTATGGTTATTCTTGCCTCTCATCCAGCCCATTGCAACTACAAGTTTGTTCTTGTCGGTATCATCGGAGGCTTTCGTATAGGTTTCTTTCAATTCATCAATGGAATCAGAATTCAGGGATTTTGACAAAGCAAGTGCCATTCTGTCTTCTGGCGGGGTGTTGAAATACTCACCGAATTTCATTGCTCCGCTTCTTGAATATTCTGGATCGAATATTGCCAGTGATTCCCTTATCTTGACCCGGGTTATTGATTTCAGAGTTTCCTCGCCCTCTTTCTTCTCTCCCAGTTCCTTTAATATGGAGCGCAAGACATCGAGTGATTGTTTCCTGAATCTGTCTCTGTCATACAGCACCAACATTGCATTTTCCAGGCTTCTCTGTACCAATGTTATGATTGGTGTCGTTGCCCCCATGATTAACTGGTTGATAATTTTGAAATATTTATCCACCGTCAGATGGCCAGATATAAGAAGGGAATTTATGTCATTTGCAATCTCCGCCCTGTCTATATCAGTGAAATATTGCATGTTTTCATCTAGAGAATTATAGAATTCATCTTCATACAGTACCCTGAAAAATCCAGTTCCATCAGAGTTAAGCTTGATGTAATCCCCTTTCTCGATCTCAAGCGACCGTGCGTCCATCAGGATCTTCCTCTCTCCTGATTTCCCTTTTATTGTCAGTGGAATTCTCCAAACTGTATCGGATGACTGATCATTGAGGAAATATCTTCTCTGCTCAAGCTTGAGTTTCCCGCCATATGATGAAACCCTTATTGCAGGAAGCCCGACTAAATTGATCCAGTCAGACATTATTTCACCAACAGGCATTCCGGATGCCTTTCCCAAGCTGTTCCAGAGATCTGAACCTTCAGCATTGCCATATTTGAATTCCTTGAGGTACTCAGAAACACCCTTCCTAAAATTTTCATCTCCGACGTAGCTGTGGATCATTCTCAGGATGCTTCCTCCCTTTCCATAGCTTATCTCGTCGAATATCTGCTCAATATCATTTGGACTCTCGACCTTCGCGTTTATTGGATGTGTGCTCCTGAGCGAATCGCTTGTCATGGAAGAAACGGTCTGGGAAATATATGTTGATTTTATAACCTCGAATTCCGGGTGAATAGTATTTAGGCAAAGCATTTCCATGAAAGTTGCGAAACTTTCATTCAGCCATAGATCATTCCACCATTTCATCGTTACGAGATTCCCAAACCACTGGTGTGCAAATTCGTGGGCAATCGTCACGGCAATGTTGATTCTGGACTCCAGGTCTGTGTTGTCGTTGCAGACCAAAGCTTCTTCCCTGAAGGTTATCGCACCCCAGTTTTCCATTGCACCTGCAGCAAAATCCGGAACTGCTATCAGGTGCACTTTGGGAAGTTCAAACGGTATCCCAAAGTATTTTTCATAAAATTCGAGGCTTTTATAGGCGATTTCCAGCGGATAATCATTGCTGTTCATCCCATTGCCTGGAATGGCAAGAATTATCTCTATATCCTTGTACTTCATTGTTTTTTTCTGAAACTTTCCTACTGCTATGTATAGGAGGTATGTGGACATTATAGGAGTGGGAAGAAATTTTACGGTGGTTGTATTTCCCTCAATTTCCGTTGACTCTACGGGCATATTGCTAATAGCCTCCTTGCCTGATGGTACTTTCATGGTTATTTCGAATACCGACTTCATATCTGGCCTGTCAAAGCATGGAAACATCAGGGATGCTCCGTTTGATTCGAACTGTGTCGTGATCATTCTCTTCTCATCTTTACCCGCAAGATATGCGCCGGACAAACTATCGGAAAATGGTCTCTGAAACGAGATTTCAACATTGTCGTCTCCCTCCTTCAATCCAGAGATTCTTAATGTCTCCTTTTCGCTGTCAAGCTCAAACTTAGTATCCAATGTGTTTACCTTAACCGAATTTACGATAATTCCTCTTGAATTCAGGAGTATTTCTTCAGAATCACACTTGAGGGAAATTGTCTCAGTTCCGTAAAATTGATCTTCTCCTCTTGAAAAGTCCATGTTAATGATATACTTGCTAGGTTTCGCAGCCATTATATTTTATATTTATATGATATATAATCTTTAATAGCTTTTCAAGCAATTGATGTTTGTTAACTTTCGAATTTTATAAGTAAAATTATTAATCTCCATAGATCATACTGTTTGGTGAATAGGAAGTTTGCCACAAGATTGATGGATATGCCTTTGGTTACAAGCGAAGGAACAATGATAGGTAGGCTTGATGATATTATAATTGAGGAAGAAACCGGCGTTATTCACGAACTTTTAATAACACCGACAGGTGAAAAGATAACACACTTCAAGAAGGATCTGAAGGGAAGATACGTTGTTCCCTATACCTATGTCAAGATGGGCAAGGATGTATTCGTGATCGAATTGCAACGGGTGCCCAGGCTTGATTAAGGTCACCCCGATCACCTAATAGAATTTTGAATTGCGAAAAACAGTGTTCAACTTGGAAATTTAGATTTCCATAGAGGAAGGTTAAGCACAGAATTATGTAGTAGTATTACATTTGATACTCGTGAGCGGAGCAAATGAAGGACATTA
>JAKAUD010000036.1 GCA_021827885.1 Thermoplasmata archaeon
TGTAATTCGTATTTATTCGGGAAATTGTTTTCAAATGCAGTTTTGGATATATCGTAACATGCTTCATTGAATACTTCCATTGTTTGAAGAAGTATATCTTTCTGTTCTGGTGTAGAAAGAATTTTAAGCATTAATGTGTTCTGCAACTATGGAGAGATATATTCAATACGTATATAACTTTGCATCCCCAATTCCTCCCCACGCTAACATGAGGTCTCCTTGGGGGAGTTAGATGAAAAACCTATGGACTCGTATTATGGTGGAGCCCAAAAACATTTATCCACGTTTGCGGCATGGGAAATGAAGGAGAAAACCTTCATATCCCCAAAACAACGTGCAGGTGAAATAATGGTAAAATTGGATTTTGGTGAATGTAGAAATTGTGGGCATCAAGTCGTAAAAGAAGGCAAGAATTGGTTGCATCATATTACCCGAAGCAAACTGATGAATTTACCTCACTGGCCGGCAGGACATGTAATTTCTGCGGAATGTAATTGGGATTGTGAATGCAAGGTTCCAGAATTAGATCAGGCTAAAAATGTTAAGTCCAGAATTGTTTACATCGGCAAGAGTACTGAAAAGTGAACACCAATATTTTTTTGGCATTCAATCGCATCGATTGAGGAGAGCAAGTCAATCCGGTATCCTCATAGCTAACCAACTCCCTATCTATCCTTTGAGTTCCCAAACGCGTTGTTTTCAAAGGTGCACTTTACTGTTTCGAAGAACAGAAGACAAGGAGAGAAAGATTTAAACAAATGTTTTCATTGAATTCAAGAATAATTATGATATAGAATCACCAGAAAAATTTATGTTAATGTATGAACATGCGGCTAATTCAAGAAATTTTGACAAAGTAGGCTCTTTAGTAGCTGATGAAGCTGTCTTTTTCTTCTCAGACGGCTCGTTTACAGGGATTGGAAACATAAGAATGGCTTTTGAGAATACTTGGAAAACTATAAAGGAGGAGACATATTCTATCAGAGATTTGCGGTGGCTTCACAAGAGCGAAGATTGCGCAGTATGCGTCTATAGATTTGTCTCCAGAGGGATAATTAACGGAGAGGCTTCCCAATTCGAAGGAAGAGGCACGAATATTCTGAAAAGGTTTGGAGATAAATAGAGGATAATTCACGAGCACCTCAGCTTGGGGAGGTTAGACAAGCCATGAATCGCCATTAAAATGACTCCTAATCAAAACTAATTTCAAGTATCCACTTAATTAAATAATCGGACGCCTACCTATCCGTTAAAAAACTGGACCTGCTTATGGCTATAAATGGGGCTGACCGGATTCGGACCGGTGACCTCCCGGTTATCAGCCGGGTGCTCCACCATGCTAAGCTACAGCCCCCCATATCTTCGAATGGCTAAAACGCCAAAGAAGTTTCCATTGATTTATCATGCGGAAAGTGAATGTGCGATCTTCTCTCCAAGCGTCAAGCCTTACTAACGTTGGCTGATTTCTTTGCACTACTAAAGCATTATGATTAAGCCTCAGTCAGTTCTGAATATTTCAGATCAATCTTGATGATGCGGAACAGGATGAAAATTTGTAAATTTAGCGTTGAGGGAGCCAGAATTCATTTTAATTTTCCGAAAGTTCCAACATCATCTGAATGAGGTCTTGAAAACTACCAACTGCCTGTTTTCCTGTTTTCATGTTCCTTATAGTTATTTTCTTATCCTCCAGTTCCTTGGGTCCCAGTATGGCGGCGAACCCCATGCCATTGGCACCTGCCTTTTTCAGTTGATTTGAAATGGAAGCCATGGATGTATCAACCGTTGTTGAATAACCATATTCCCTGACAGTTTTTACGAGGCTGAAACACATATCTATTGCTTCTTTGCTCAGGACACAAAAAACAACGCTGTTATTCTTCACTTCAGCATCCCAATTGTTATTGCGTCTCAGGAGAAGTTCAAGAACAGCGTCTCCCATGCCAAATCCAACAGCTTCCATAGAGGTTCCAGATAGCAACTGGCAAAGATTATCATATCTTCCTCCGCCAAAAATAGACCTGAATTCGCCTTTTATGTCAAACCCTTCAAACACTATTCCAGTATAATAACCAAGTCCCCTGACAACAGATGCATCATAAACAAGTTCCGCATCTGTTTGCTTGGAAACGAGTTTTGCAGTGTTCATGAGCCGGAAGATTATTTCTTCATTGCCACTCTTGAATGTTTCGGGGAACTTTTTATCCAATTCACTTAACTTAATTTCAGTTCCAAGCAGTTCTGTCAGTGCCAGCAGCATTTCTTTGTCATCCGAAAGATCCATCAATTCTTTCTCAAACTCCTCTTTGCTAATTTTTTTAAAGTGATCGATGAGTGAATACCCTTTGGATATTTGCTTTATCCCAACCCTTTCGAGGATTTTTTCCATGAGGAAGCGGTTATTTACCCTTACCTTATACGTTCCGCATAGGCCCAATTTGTCAAGAGTGGCACAGGCAAGGCTTATTATTTCTGCATCAGCATAAAGTGATTCATCACCGAAGATGTCGGCATTAAATTGCGTGTGTTCCCTGGATCTGCCGGATTGTGGTTCTTCATATCTCCAAAGTTTTGGTAAGCAGAACCACCTGACTGGTTTCCTGATGTCCTTGCGCGCAGTCAACATTCTGACAACAGAGGGCGTAGCCTCTGGGATCAGGGTTAATTCTCGTCCCCCCTTATCCTTGAATGAAAATGTCTGCGTCAGGAGCTCATCTCCGGATTTAATTTTGTAGAGTTCCAGATATTCAAGGGAAGGGATATCTATGGGTGAAAAACAAAATTTATTTGCAGTTTGTCGCATAATGTCAAACATTCTCTGCCTTGGGACCATGTCTTCCGGAAACGAATCCCTGAAACCTCTAACTTTTTCTATCATGCTTAACTGTTAGGGTAAGCTAACATATAATTATAAACTGTTTTATACTATTTGATAATCATACTATAAATTGATGACTGATTTAAGCGAGAAACTTAAGAATTCGGGGTTGAAGATTACCCCGCAGAGAATGGAAGTAATGAGATATATTTCGGGAACCCTCAACGGGCATTTTACCGCAGAAGATATCCACGAGGAATTAAAGAAAACTGAGCCAACCATACCAATTTCTACCATATACAATATTACGAGGGCCTTATCCGAAGTTGGATTGCTAAAGGCATTTGAGATTAACGGAAGGATGGTTTTCGAAAGTAATATTGAGACCCACGCAAATTTCTATTGCACCAGTTGCAATGAGATATCCGATATCGCAATATCCAGTGCGATTAAGGAGAGCCTGATTCCACACAACTTTGTTGTAACAGACATCAGCCTGATACTCAAAGGGGTATGCAATAAGTGCAACGTTAAAGAAATAGCCGCTGAAGCATAAGAAGAGCGTTCCTATTTTCCCTCACGTCATGAACACGCAACATATCCACGCCTTTTGTAGAGAGATATAGGGAGGTAGCTATAGTTTCAGGCAACCTTTCATCGACATTTGAGCCAGTAATTTTTCCCATAAAGCTCTTTCTGGAGGTTCCGAACAGCACGTCAACCCCTATATTGAATGAAACTGCCTTAGATATAAATTCAGCACTCGTTTCAGGGGATTTTGCAAATCCGATTCCAGGGTCTATGGTGATCTCTGAGGGCGATATGCCATAATTCATAAGTTCGCTGACCCGATTATAAAAGAACATAACGGTTTCCGATAATGCATCATCATAATGTGTCAATTGATTCATGGTTTGGGGAGTTCCTCTCATGTGCATAACAATGCAATTCTTATGATATTTCTTTGCAACCTCTTTCATCTGCCCAGAGGCAAAACCTGAAATATCATTTATGAAATGAATCTTTCCTGAAAATATTTCGGCCGTGGAGGGGTTTCTCGTATCAATAGAGACTTTCGCTTCCTTTTCCAAAGCTGTGTTTTCAAAAAAAAGGGACAACCTCCTTTGCTCTTCCTCAGGATTAATAATATCTGAAGTGGGTCTTGTACTTTCGCCACCCACATCCACAATATCAGGTGAGGTTGATAGAAAGCTATTGATTTTTTCAATGCTCGACACCCTTGAACTGTGGAAGAAGGAATCCGGGGTGATATTCAATATGCCCATAATCCTGGGAAATCTAAATCTTCCATCTATTTTATTCATGATTTTTACGGAAAAATTGTGGGCAAATTGATGAAAGGGAGTCTGAATGAGTTCATCTTCGAGTTCATCAACGTGGAGATATCTTTCTTCCATCATCTTTATGGAATCTCCCAGTTTCACTTTTTTCATGTTTCCCCTGTTTTTCATTTCATCCTTATCGTGAAAAATTCTGAATTTTGCACCATCAGAACGAGTTTCATTCATTACTTCTACAGGGTAAAGGAACCTATCCACAAATTGCAATATTCGATCATAATTTAACATTTGCTAAATCTGCCTGCAAAAGCCACCCTTTAAGGAAGAAATTGCAAAAAATGCAAGTCTCCAATAACATTAATAGGCTTCTTGCAATACGTACTTCCTATCAAGTTTCAAAGGAGTGATCACAACGGCAGGTAATTCTAAAACAAAGATTCAGGTAGCGCCAATTAGGAGTTACACAGATATTCACGAGCTTTCCACAGCTATCAGCAAGGGCCTTAGCCTTCAGCAACGACGAATGGTTTCTGAAGAGTCTATGGAAGCGGCAGAACATCTTATAAATTTCTTCGGATATAATGACAGGGTTATTGACAATATGCTGGAACCCGAAGACAGGGATGCATTTTATACAATGGAAGATATTGGAGTTCTTCAAACCGAAAGGGAGGAAACCACTCTTTTCGATGGCAGGGAGTGGAGAATCCATTACTGGATACTGAATGTAAAGAGAATAATAGAACTCTCAAACATGAAGATAGATGAGAGGGAACTCATAGCAGACACAGAATTCTCAATATATCAGGAAATTCCCGATGAATACTGGAAACCCAATTAGGATAACAGATGCACATCGCAATTTTAGACCAGGAAAAGTGCCATCCCAAAAAATGCCATCGTGAATGCCAATATTATTGTCCTCCTGTTAGGAGCGGGACAAAAACAATTGATTTTCCCGGCCCTGATACACAGCCTATT
This sequence comes from Thermoplasmata archaeon, assembly GCA_021827885.1. The sequence continues at coordinate 5,101 of JAKAUD010000036.1, forward strand.
ATTACAGAATCATTATGTATAGGGTGTGGAATATGCCCCAAGCGATGCCCTTTCGGTGCCATAAAGATCATCGGAATACCGGATGAATTGAACCGTGACATTATTCACCAATATGGCCTTAACACTTTCCGCCTTTATTCAATGCCAGTTCCGGAGAAAAATGCCGTGACTGCGATTCTTGGCTCTAACGGCATGGGAAAGACGACAACAATGAACATTCTCTCTGGCGTTATAATACCTAATTTTGGGGATTATGAATCAAAGCCCGATAAGGACAAAGTCATAGAAAGATATTCAAAATCAATTTTGGGACAGTATTTCAGGGATATATATGGTGGGAAGAGAAAGACTGTTCTGAAGAGCCAGTTCGTTGACCAGATTCCCAGGGTAGCGAAGGGGACAATAAGGGAAATCCTGGAGAAAAATAACATATCAGGCAAGCTCGACGAGGTGGTTGAGGACCTGAACCTGAAAAATTCACTATCCAAGGATGTGAAAAGCGCTTCCGGAGGGGAACTTCAGAAACTTGCCATAGGAACTGCGTTCCTGAAGGATGCAGATATTATCCTCATAGATGAGATGACATCCTACCTTGATATCTCAGAAAGGCTGAACATTGCCAAAAAGATTCAAGAGATGGCAAAGAAGAAGACGCTTTTTGTGGTGGAACATGACCTTGCGATACTTGATTGGATAGCAGATTCCATTCATCTCGTTTACGGGCAGACAGGTGCTTATGGAGTTACAGTGAAGCAAAAATCATCGGGAAAGGCGATCAATGAATTCCTCGCAGGGTATTTACCGGATGAAAATGTGAGAATAAGGCCATATGCCATTGAATTTGACGAGAAAGGCTTTGTGAGAACCCAGGTAACCCCAGATCTCGTCAACTGGAACAATTTTTCATTAACTCTAGGAGATTTCACGCTGGAATCAAGGGCCGGAAAAATAGAATCAAGCTCCGTTGTCGGGGTGCTAGGTGGCAATGCGTTGGGAAAGACCACATTTGTCAAGGTTTTGGCTGGAGTTATCGAAGCCAAGGATGCAGTTATTGAACCAAAGCTGAAAATAGCATACAAGCCACAATACATAAGCACTGATTTTCCCGGAACTGTTTCCGAACTCATTTATGCTACCGTAAAGGAGAGGTTTGATGACTCTTTCCTCAAGGTTGAATTGTTCAAGCCTCTTGAAATAGATTCCTTGATGGAGCAGAATGTATCTTCACTTTCCGGAGGGGAACTGCAAAGGCTTTCCATAGCAATCACACTTGCTACAGATGCAGATCTTTACCTGATGGATGAACCATCTGCCAATCTGGATAGCACGTTCAGAATGATCTGTGCAAAGGTTATCAGGAAAATAATGGAATCAAATCGCAAGAGTGCACTAATAGTGGATCACGATGTATATTTCATTGATCTTATCTCTGATTCACTGGTGGTTTTTGGGGGGGAACCGGGAAAGCACGGATACACGATTGGACCCATGAGGATGGATGAAGGAATGAACACATTCCTGAAAATGGCTAATATAACATTCAGGAGAGACCATAACACAAAGAGGCCCAGGATAAATAAGCTGAACAGCAGCCTTGACCGGGAACAAAAATACTCAGGAAACTATTATTATAAGGGATAAAAATGGATCTTGTTCACAGGGAAGGGCTTGCAAGGGTTGGAAAATTCTCAACTCCACACGGTGTCATAACCACCCCGACAATAATGCCCGTTATCAATCCAAACCTCAGGATATTATCAATCGATGAAATGAAAAAAATGGGTATGGAGGCAATTATAACCAACAGCTATATCATACGGAGGAATGAAAATTTAAGAACCCATGCCCAGGAAAAGGGGCTGCACGACCTGATAGGCTTTAACGGACCCATCATGACAGATTCTGGCACGTTCCAGAGCTATGTTTATGGCGACATTGAATATGGCAATCTGGAGATCGTTGATTTTCAGGAGCAGATCGGTAGCGACATCTCAACAATCCTGGACATCTTTTCAGTTCCGGAAGATACGCATGAAAAGGCTGAGAAAGCGGTAATGGAAACGTACAGAAGGATGAATGAGGTCACTACCGAAAGGAAGACAATCATTGCAGGGCCGATACAGGGATCTGTTTACAACGATTTGAGGGAAAAGAGTGCAAGGTTGATGTCCGGAACACTGGCAGGATATCTTCCAATAGGTGGGGTAGTCCCTCTATTGGAGCAGTACCGATATGGAAAATTGTGTGAAATAATCATCAACTCAAAGATAAACGCCTCTTTTAATAAACCGATCCATCTTTTTGGAGGCGGGCACCCAATGTTCATGGGAATGGCAGTGCTTCTCGGAGTTGATATCTTTGATTCTGCGTCTTATGTAAAATATGCACGGGATGGGAGAATGCTCTTTCAGGAGGGGACGAGGGATCTCAAGGAAATAATAGAATTTCCAATGTGGAGCCCGCTTTATGGGAAATATACTGCCAGGGAACTGAAAGAGGCATCCCTTGATGTAAGAACAAGGGAACTTGCACGGCATAATCTCTTCACGATTTTCATGGAACTGAAAGAAATAAGGGAACGAATTTATGAGCAGACCCTGTGGCAATACGTGGAGGAAAAATCACGGGCGCACCCCTCGCTCTACGCAGCTTTCAGGTCTATCCTTAAATACAGCGAGAAACTGGAGCCGTTCTTCGAGTTGTATAGAAAACCTCCATTATACTACTTTGATGAAATAACGGAGATGAATCCTTATTTCACCAGGCTGAAAGAATTCCGATCCAGATTCATCGGGAGTGGCGAAAAAGTAAGTTATGTGCCCGATGGAGCATGGCAACCATCGAGACTTTCAAGTAGGTTCATTTCAGAGCATTATGAGAAAAACAGCAATCCTTACCTTATCAAGTGGATGGGCATCGAAGTGCCCGTAGAACTTGAAGAAGCCTACCCCGTTGAACAGGTAATAGACGTCATGCACTATGAGGAAGGCTTTGCTGATGATCCGGAAACCGTTGAAAAGTCAGAAGGGGAAAGGGTAAGGAATTTTGATCTTGAAAAAATCAGGGCATTGTGCGATTTTCAATTTGGAATCGGAACCGGCAAGATTGTTTTCCCGCCTGAAACTGAAATAGTCAAGTCAAGAGCCACTGGCAGGATCAGGACAATAAGCCTGAACGGTAAATTCCTTGCCACAATGAGAGCACACGACGGTTTTCTCGGGCTCCACATAGAGGGGGGGAAAAGACTTCAGTCTGTGTCAAAATATCCCGAAAACAGGATTGTAGTTGATGATGAAAGCGCGGATTACAATGCAAGAGGATACAATGTATTCCGTAAATTTGTTGTAGATTTTGATCCAAATATAATTCCATTAAATGATGTGATAGTGGTAAACTCAAAGGACGAACTGCTCGCCATTGGAAGATCCATGATGTCAGGGATTGAACTCGCAACGTATAGAAGCGGTTTGGCGGTAAGTGTCAACCACCACACGCAGGAAAGAGGTCAGGCTTGAGTATCAGGCATTATTCTATTATTATTCCTGTTTTTTGTATAACTGTCTATCACGCTCAAAAACATAGCCAGAACCATTATTGAACCTCCAATAATGGTATAGGTACCAATTCTGTCATTTACCAGGAAATATGAAAATATAGCTGCAAATATGGGCTCTGTTACCAGGACAACACCCGCTTTTTCTGGTTTTACGTAGATGAGGGCCCTATTCATGATGAAATACCCCATTATACCTGCAAATATAGCTGTAAAAACTATGGTGAAGAGGACAAGGGGAGAGTATAGGTCATAATAAATGCTGAAGGTAGGAATCGTTATCAGTGATAGGATGGTGACCGTAAGCATCTGGTAAAAAGTGAACTTCATGGAATCAATACGGGATGAGTGTTTTGAAACATATGCAATCTGTATTGCGTATCCAACGGCACAGATTATCGTAAGAACATTCCCAAACTCGACAGACGATGAGCCGGAGACACCACCTGAAAGTATCGCCAATCCAAACATAGCCAGTAAGACAGCAATCCAATCAACAATAGACACCCTGCTCTTCAGGTATACATATGAAAGGATGGGCACCAATACGACATAAAGGCCGGTAATAATTCCAGAATCTGCTGGCGTTGTATATTTCAGTCCTACAGTCTGAAAATAGTAACCGATGAAAAGAAGAAGTCCTGCAACGAATCCCTCAGTTTCTCCCCCTCTCGTTTTCAATTTTTTGATGCCAACCATGGGCAGCATAATAAGAGATGAGACAAGGAACCTGATGAATAAAAAAATGACCGGGGAGATGAGTTGAAGTGAAAGGTTTATCAAAGGAAAGGTGAGTCCCCACGAGACCGTTGCAAGCAATAGAAGCAAAACATATAACACTCCTTTCGAAGCCATAACCTTACCAGACCTGCCTCAAGGAACTCCAGGATATGATCCTGA
>JAKAUD010000191.1 GCA_021827885.1 Thermoplasmata archaeon
GAACCGGGATTCTTTAATAATATACCGTTCTCTGATGACGCACTCGAAGATATAAGAAGCGTAATTGGTGCAGCGAGACCTATGGCACAGGGGCATGCTATGACAACAACAGATACGAAGGCAAGAACTGCGTACTGAAGGGCAAGAGTATGTCCCGTCAACGTCAGATAAAAGTACCAGAATATCCCTGCGGATATTGCAGCAGTTATAACAACGGGTATGAAAAGCGCAGAAAAAGTGTCGGCTACTCTCTGTATCTTGACCCTGCCCATGGTAGCATTCTGTATGAGCCTGTAGACATGATTGATTGTGCTCTCCTTCCCTATCTTTTCCACTATTATAGAAAGGGAACCATTGATGTTGAGAGTCCCGGCGGTGACGGAATCTCCCGCTGCTTTCAAAACTGGATTTTGTTCGCCAGTTATGATCGATTGATCGACTTCACTTGAACCTTTCAATACATTCCCGTCGGCCGGTATAATGTCACCGGGTTTACAGAGCAGCATATCACCAGTATGGATCTCATCAATTCTTCTTTCCGAAACGGTTCCGTCGGGCGAAACATAGTGGACATATTCCGGGATAATTTCCTTCAGCTTTGAAGCGGCTGAATTCGCCTTCTCCTTTGTCAGTGTTTCAATATAGGTTCCCGTGAGTATCAGGGTAATAATGAAAACAGAAGCGTCGAAATAAACACTGGATCCAGGTATGGCTTTAGGGAATAGTGTTATGAATAGAGAGAAGACAAATGCCGTCCCCGTACCAAGTGCGATGAGCAGATCCATATTTCCCATTCTGGATCTGATAGTATGGTATGCCCCCTCGAAGAAACCGGAACCGGAATAGAACAGTACCGGTATCGCAAGGATGAGTTCTACATAGTCTTTAAATGGAAGGGATGAAAAGAGGTATTGTATCAGCATGATCGGAATGGAAAGTGACCATGCGAGCGCAAGTTTCGTTTTCAGTGTTTTCACACCAAGTGATGGGCTTGTGAATTTTTCCATGCAGCCCTTCGAACAAAAATAGTACTTTTCGCCATCTTTAGTGATGAAAAGATCTGATGTCTCCGGTACGAACATGCCGCAGACTGGATCAGTAGGCATGAATACTGCCTTATCTTGAATGTTTCAATGGGTTTTTATCAAACGTTTCCTTGCAGCCTGAGCTGCAAAAATAAAACGTTTTTCCCTGGAACTGGCTCTTGTATGGTGTGTCCTCTTTAACCTTCATTCCGCATATTTTATCAATTTGCATAGCTGACAAATCACCGGTTAGCTAATAAGTCTTTATTATTCATAATGTATATATCTTTGAATAGAATTTATACATTATGAACACAAACCAGGCTGAAACAGAACAGAGAATGCTGACAATTCTTAAAAATGACTCAAGGAAAAGCATCATAGAACTTGCGCATGAACTAAAGATTAGCAGAATAACTGCGAGGAAGGTGCTGGATTCTCTTATCCAGAGCGGTAAAATAAAGAAGTTTACGATAAGCATAGATGAGGATGAAAAAGATCTTGTTATGATTCATACCAGCAATATGGAGAAGATACCCGAATCGCTGGTGGTGGAGAGTTTCGATCTTGTGGATAATACCTTCCTGGTTGTGATGTACTACGAAAACCTGCTTAAGGTCAGGGATATAGACGTACTGGATCTAAAGGTAGCATTAAGCAGGACGGTCAATACAACCGCCCGAAGGATATCACACATACACTGCGATTATTGTAGCGACGTGATCCAGGGGGCGCCTTTAACGATCAGTTTCAGAGGCAGGGTTTATTACGCGTGTTGCAAGAACTGCAAGAAGGATCTAGAAAGAAGACTGGAAACAGAGCAGATAGAAGCATGACCTATTAGCTGGACCTATCCAGTGAACATATTATAATGAGGCCTGTTCCACTGCCTAATATCCTCTCGCAAATGTATTGTTTTCAGGAAACTATTGAGATTATCCCCCATGCTTGAACGCAGGGTATAATAGCATGCCACCGTCAACTACCAGTGTGGTTCCTGTAACATATGAGGACATATCACTTACAAGAAATGCAACCGCTTTGGCCACGTCTGAGGTCTCACCCATTCTTGGCATTGCTATCTTAGTCAGAAGGTCTTTGTAGGTTTCTGGGTTTCCCCAAACATCCTTGTTTATAGGGGTTTTTATCGCACCTGGAGCAAGTGAAACAACCCTGATGCCAAAATCGGATACCTCCTGTGCAAGTGTTTTGGTGAACATCGACAAGCCGGCTTTTGCACTGCAGTACGCTGTATATCCAGACCATGGAAGGAATTCGTGTACAGATGTTATATTAACAATAACTCCACTACCTTTCTTCTTCATCCTCTTGACTGCTTCCCTCGAACAGTAGTAAGGCCCGAGAAGGTTGATCGATATTACGCGCTCCCAGTCTGCCGGGTTGTCATCCCCACATAACTCTCTTTTTCCATCGATACCTGCGTTGTTCACAAGAATGTCTATGGGTCCAAGCTGACTGTCAATGCTGTTGAAAATTGAGGTTACCTCATTTAGTTTTGAAACATCGCCTCCAAATACTGCTGCTTTTCCACCATTTTTATTTATATCATCAGCAAGGGCATCGGCAGGCTGTTTTTCTGAATGATAATGTATCGCAACCTTCGCCCCAGCTTTCGCCAGGTATTTTGCTATCTCCATTCCAAGACCGGAACTTGACCCAGTGACCAAGGCGACCTTTCCCTTTAGATCAATCGCAATTCCAGACCCATAAGTTTCAATCTTACCATCGGTAGGCATGATTCACAATCACGATATCGGAAATAAGATTAGCTGAAACTTGTCTCTACTCAGACAGGTCATGCTTAATATGACAGGTTTATTTCATCTACATCAGAGGTAATTGGCTTCAATGGGCGTTAAAAAAGTCTGCAAAATAAAACCTAAACAAAATTACATTTTCTTAAAATCCTTTATTTTTTCCCATGGTTCTATTGGACCATTACAAGATACAAATAAATTATTCGGCTGACCTCTTTCGATATTCAAGACGGCCTGTGATTTATCTTTAGACCGTAGTGCTATTTTTTTCTTTAAGAGCTGGAGTTCATAATCAAGCTGCCCTTGAGAAACAGGAATTTTTATACCTTTGTCTACAGAACTTATGGCTATTTTAGATTCATCGAATAAGAATCCTCGGCGATCAGCTTCTTTCTTTATGTATATTAGATAAGTGTTAATGGCATTAGATGGACTTAAATAAGATTTAAACCGCGATAGTTGTGGGTGATTTTTGTAGCCAATTGTATTTCCTTCAAGTACTGCCTTTGCGAGCAGTGACTCGCGCCAGAGTGCTACTAATCCAATTGGATCGAGCCAATCCAACCTTATTGACCAGAGACGCATGTTCCCAACAGGCTATAAAAAGAAAATATTTAACATGTCATGAACCGCCCTGATTAATTCTTGAAAATAGTTTTTAGTAGAATTAGATTTGGTTTGCTTAAGCAACAGAACAAACCCAATAATTGTAAGTTAAAGAAGGATGATAGATTTTGATCTCTCTGCAATAAATCACTTGTTAAGAAGATGTGGAATCTCGTTAATTTATGTGCAATCGAGAATGGATCAAGTATGTTCTTCCATTTCTCTGTTGATATACAGCTCCTGTTTCTGTTATTGTTCCACACATCAAAATTCTCCCTACGACCCCAGTGGCCGCTTTCATCACTGAATCTTCCGGGATGTGGTATCAATCTACGAACTTTTCCGAATAACTTGTGTATCTGACGCATCCATCTTATGACGTTTTACACCTACATAAACGGGTTACTTATGCTGCGGACCAAAGCCTTTCTACAAGGGCATCAAACTGTTTACTTGGTTAATAAGCTCATATCATGAGTCTAAAAAATGTTAAACAAGGCGTCGGCTTAAAGGGATATTGATGATGTGTGACCTTGTGTGCATATAAAGGATGCATGGGTCCAAGAAAGATATTGTATTATGCGCACTAACTTCGTATTTCAGATGGTACTTCCAAAATTTGCTTCGATCTGAAAAAGAATTCAATTACAAAGAATGACACTGTTGCAAAATTGAGTAATAGAGAAAGAGTAAAGATGAATAAAAGGGAATTGAGAGAGGCACTGAGATTGGATTGGATTGTAGTAGACGGGGAGAATAAGGTTGCTTGCGAAAACACAAAAATCCAGGTCGCAGATATGTACCAGACAAGATTCAGGAATATAAAAATAGGCAGATCCGCTTTGAAGAACTTACCGCTTATGCTTGCACCATCAATACCACTCTTGCTGTGAAATTGATTTTTTTCTCCACTTTCAACTTCGTCCTTCAGTACCCTCCATCTCCATTTCAACAGCAGAGAAAACATAACAAGAATCACTAACCATGCCACAAAACCGGTGACGAATCTTGTCAGGAACTCATTTAGCAAAATAGTGCTCATATTCCCAACCTATGGCCACACGTCCATCCACGCTGTCCAGCCAGGTGATGCAACGCTTGCCCAGTTGTTTCGCTCGTATTCGTTTGCAAATTGTTCCCAATAGTATATGAAAACATCTGCATTAAACTCTTTCGGAAGCACTGGAGATGACCAGACATTATAGGTACTTCCATACTATAGAGGTCCCCAAACTGACATAGATGTTGCAAGACCCCAGAAGTAGAAATTGTCAATATATATTACCCAGAAGTATCCGTATGGCCATTGATCACCAAATAAGGTATTGACATGTCCCTGCAACGCCCAAAAGGTTAAAGCACTAATTGCAGTAGCTATTATACCCAATGCCAATGTGCCTATTACGGGAATTGCAAAAAAGGGCAAACCGATGACAATGCCGGTCGCGAGTGATGCGACAGTGACTTGATTAGACACAAAATTGTAGTAATTCCAAGCAGCATTACAAGTAACGAATTTTACGTTCACGTTATAAAACGTGCCATAATCCACATGCCACCAACCGTAGATCGGAAAAGTGTTTTCCATTACTATCGGGTCCTACGTTGTTGTATTTCCATTCTGAACCAAAAGGGAGTGGATATATGTAGTGTAATTTAGGTGGTATGAATAGGTAAGAACAGAGGCTGTCTTTCCATTCAAAACTATTGTTTTGTTTGAAATTAGTGTTCCTTTGTGAATTAGAACTACCTGCCCCGCTACTTGATACGTATCTTTTTCGTCTGCAAAAACCTTCAAATTTGTAATCTCACGCAAGTCTTTCTTGACTGTTGGGCGAAAGATTTCATACGTACTGATTAGAAAACTGGCGTTCTTATCGGAAATTCCCCTCTGGTTTTATGGAAGGTAATTGTGTTCTTGCACATATCAGCTAGAGAAGTCAATAAGCTCCCTATACTGCAATAGGTCCAGTCTGCTTTGGGGTGCATTTCTACCATATTGTTTGTAAGCATACTCGTAGGCATTGCTCATCTAATTCTTTTCAAGTGGGTTTGAGTTAATGATGCTGAAGTTTTTGTTCGCAGGTAGGTGAAGAGGATTAACTCCAGTATCCGTTAATACTGATCCCTGAACCTGTGAGTTGTATGAACTGGCATGATTAAAGTTTGAATAACTCTGCAATAGGATGCCAGAAAACATCATAGTTAACATTACTGCTGTGGCGATAGCAGCAAAAACTATTATTTTTCTTCTCATAATATGTTTAGTACTATTATATATACTTACAAATACTACGATGTTCGATTAATATAGGTTTTCCAAACTCCCCGCCTAAATCCTTTTTCATAACCTCATGATCAATACCCGTGAATCTTTATACAAATCGTCCCCCCTATTCCAGGGCCACATTTCTTCCCTCGAATCAACCACATTACGGGTCAGTTATCATAAACCCGTCAGAACCTTAACTAGAAACACTTTTAGGGAACAGATCTTGTTCAGTACCCACCAGTTCAGCAAGTTCAAGGACCTCCACTAGCATCTCCACCAGAATTGATCAATTTCCCATATCTGTCAGATCGAACTTTGACAATTGAAGGATTGCATCCTTGTAACCTTCGGTTGAATATTGTGCATTTTCGCCGGAATAAAGTGATGCAGATCGCCGGTTTAATTTTGATCCATTTTCTCATGCGGAAGGGGATCAGAATTGTACGGGCAGGAGGTTTGGAGAATGATAAGGAATCTTAAAGAGATCGGAATGAGCAACTGGGATATAGCAAAGTAGCTAGGTGTATTCAGGAATACAGTTAGCAGGATGCTCAAGAAGACCAGGATACTGGATAAGAAGAGAAAGAAGAAAGGATCAAAGTTGAATCCTACAAGGAAAAGATCTGTGCATTGATAGATAAACACAACCTCTCGGGTGTCAGGATACTCGAGGGATTACTGCCATGAACTTAGAAAGGGCCCCGGGATACAGGCTGTCTATATATGACTGGAACTGGGAAACAATCAAAGGTTAATTTTGGCGAAATTGGATACACAGATATGGATGGGAAGAGGAGAAAACTTTACGTCTTCTCCATTTTACTTGGATAGTCGAGAACAAGGTATGCCGAATTCACAGTGGATATATACACAGAGAATGTCATTAAGTTGCACCTGAACTTCTTTACATTCTTCGGTGGATACACAGATAGTTTCTTGACGACAATATCTATAAGATTCTATTGGGGTAGTCCAAGTGGGCGTATGATCTCATGAAACTATTTTTTTTTGATGATGAGTAATACATTCTAGTTGTGTGTGCGAAAGTAGTTAAGACCGTCCTGATCATTAAAATTTTTACGTAATTACAATATTCTCGCTCGCGAAAGTTGGAGTAATCAGGGCTGCCACTAAAATAAATGATAATATCTTTAAGCCCACATTAAATGAAAAAGAAACGATAAAAAGGATGTGTGAAGAAGTGTTTATCTGAGGGTATCCGACTGAAAGCCACAGTATCCAGATTAATAAATATAAAATCGTGAGAATCAGGAATGATCTTTTGGTTCTCCAGAATTTAAAAACAGATACAATTAAAGCAATTGAGCTGAAATTTATAACTTCTGTGATCACGGATTGGTTTCCAACGTGTATTCCCGAGCCAATGTTTTGCCAGATTATCTCAAACAAAGAAGTAGCCACAAAAGGCATTGATAGTGAATAGAGAACTGTTCTTACATAATCTAGCCTGTACCTTTTCAAAAAAATGTATAAGGCATAAAAAAATAATAACAGTGCCGAAGCCCATGTGTATGGAAAAATGACGTTCGCCTTCTGTTGAAAAATCCCAACTTCAAAAATAAACCTCAAATAAGGATAGTAAAGGACTACATTAACCACAATCCATTGAATCAAAAAAGGTACGAATAGCCAATCCCGATAATCGCTGCTCAAAGCAAAAATTTTACTAACCTTAACCAATTAATGCCAATTTGATAGACCGTCCAATAAAATAAATCTTTCACAAAATAGCAGAAGGTGGGGTCAACCATTTATAAAATTTCAAGTTAACTCGCAGTGAGATAGCGCATTTAGATTTGCTTATACTTTCTTCAAATCTTCTCGTCGCATAAAGGTACCAATATCTGTCTGGAGATGTTAAAGACTGTTGTTTGACATTGCCTGATGTTTAATAGAGATAAACTTTGACTCATATCTGTAAGATTCTATTTTTACCCATGGGACCTTGTTTTGTTGTTAAATCTAATAATTCCCAAATATTATGAAAACCTGATGGATGGGTCTGCCCGGATTTGGACCGGGGTCGCCAACTCCCGAAGCTGGTAGGATACCAAACTACCCCACAGACCCTTTTGAAGGCTATTTTTCAGTGTGATATAATATTTTCAGAATTAAATGAGTGTGAAATGGAAAAAGAATAAGAGCTTAAATTTAATCCATGAGCAGGATGACTTTAAATTTCGAGGACTATCTTCTTGTCATGTGGGAGTATCAGGAATCATTTGGTAAAGTAAGTGAAACTGATATTTCTAAAAGACTTAAGATAAGACCTCCAACTGTTAATGAATATGTTCATAAATTGCAGCAAATGGGTCTTGTGCAGATAAAGACAAGGGAAGTTTCATTCACTAACTCCGGGAAGCGTTTCACAATACCGATAGTCAGGGCTCACAGGATAGCTGAGGTCTTCGCTCAAAAAGTATTAGAGGTACCATGGGAGGAAGTCCACAAGGCTGTTATGGATCTTGAACACCTATTTTCCGGGAATTATGGAGAAAATCTCTATAAGCATCTCGGATACCCAAGCACCTGTCCACATGGAAATCCCATATCAGTTGCTGAAAAAGATTCGTCCGCAAGTGTTATGATATCGCCAGAAGGAACATATAAAATAAAGAGGATAATTTTTGAAGACTATTCTTTATTAACAAAACTTGCAAATGTTTCTATACTTCCTGATACAACCGTCAAGATCTACAAGGATGGAAGAACCGAGCTTGAGGGGCCTGGAGGAAGTATTTACCTCGATGACAGCGAAACCCAGATGGTTCACCTCAAGAAGACCAGCTGATTCATTTATCCCCATATACCTGGAATCCAATGTAATTATGATAACTACAAAGGATTAAATTAGGCTTGCCGAATTTTGTCTAAATGGATTTCTATGACGTGATCATCTTTTCGGCGATTATGGGCCTCTCAATATACGGCTCCTATCCAGTTGTTCTCAAAAAGGATCTGAAAGAGATTCTTAGTAAAGCGCTGATTGCCGTTGCCGTGGGTATCATGATATTTCTCCTGGCTGATGTGTTCTCTGATGCATCTCAGATACTTTACAATGGTTCACTGTATGGATACGGTTCCTCCCCGGTTCCAGATGCAATATTCTCATTATCACTCATAACGGGGTTTTTCATGCTGTATATCGTGGAAAATAGATCAAAGTCTGGTCTTACAAAACATAGATTATCTTTCCTCATAGCTTTAGGCATTGGACTGCAGAACCTTACTGAGGGACTGGTCTTTGGATCACTTTCTGCCGAGATCGGGCTGGCTGGAATTGCTCTTGTAGTTCTCATAGGCTTTATTATTCAGAACGTGACAGAAGGTTTCCCCATTGGTTCTCCATTCATTGGAAATACCGAAGGGAAGGGATTTTTTGTTCTGGCGATGTTTTTGGTCGGCGGAATTCCAACAATTCTTGGTGGGGCAATTGGCTTCTTTTATAATTCCAGGACATTCGACCTTGTTTTTGATGGTCTCGCAATTGGTGCAATCTTTTACATAATTTTCCCAATGCTCAAGGGTCTTCTATCGAGTATGACATTTAATTCCAAACGTGTTATTTATGCAGGTCTATTCATCGGTTTTATGGTTGGGTTCTTAGTAAATCTGATATGAAACTTTTTTTGCAAGGTTTATGGTTTTCCAATATAAATTTCCGTATCATACAGAAGCTCGACCCTGTTATCTCTGCTGTATTTTTTAAAAATATCCTGCATCCTCTCCACAACTTCAGGGAAGAGCGGG
>JAKAUD010000181.1 GCA_021827885.1 Thermoplasmata archaeon
GCTCTTCCTTGAGAATAACCCTACCAAAAGAGATAGCAGAGAAGTTGAATGTGTCAGAATCAGAACATATTGGATTCTATGAAGTTAATGGGGAGATTGTGGTTAGGAAGATTGAGTGATTACTTACTTTCAAATTGCTACTTTGGTTGGTATTTTATGTTTATATGCCTTTTGTCTTGGGCCTCTCGAGGCTGTTCTTTGTTTTATCTATTCCACCGTAGCTTCCAACTATTCATTAGTCATTTTCTATTCGATCTCCTTCAATCGCCTTATACTTGTCTATTATCTGCAGAAATGTTGTAACATCCCATCTGGGTACTGAATGAAAGAAAGGAGACGCATGCTGCACTCCCGAGGACTAACCTCAAGATCAAAAACGCGTATCCCTGACCAGTTCATGGAATCAGAACTGGCTAAAAGAATATACAAGGTCATAGTATCCATTGGGAAGAACACTGAAAAGTTCTTTGTAACCAACAGAATCGAATGGAAACCGAAGAAGGTGATCGATCTGTATCTCAGGAGATGGGACATAGAAGTTTTCCACAGGGAAATGAAGCAGGACGGGCTAAGGAATCTCTACCAGTGGACACATGAAAGCTTACTTGGTACGGCAAAGCTGTGTATTCTTGGTGATCTGCTTCTTGAAATCTCTGCCATACGTTCCCTGGAAACCCACCCTAAAATCGGGAAAGGTACACCAGGTATGAGATTCAGATCAATGGCCATGGGGATTCTGGTTGATCTGCTGAAGGCGATGGAGAAGGGAGGAAAAGAGTTCCTGGAAGCATTGCTTGCATCCATAGGGAAGTCATACAGGTCAACAATGGCATCGTTAGGGGATTAGATCGCAAAACTATAGCTACTTTATCTCGAAATTTAGTTCAATATTCCCAGATATAACTCCTTCCATATGATCTTTTTCAAAAACATATTTCATTGGTTTAAGTCTAAACGGCGCATCGTGCCCCGGATATATTAAAGTTGGTGAAAAACTTTGCAAATATCTATAACTCTTACTAGCCTCTTCCACCGAATAGAATATTAAATCCGGTTTACTCTGGCGAAATGCATTCATTGACGGAATTGTATCACCCGTAAATACCCCTATCTCTTTGCTGTTTTCTATGACAGCAGCAATATCTCCTTCTGTATGTCCAGGTACCGAAATAATCTTTACCCCTTCACAGTGCACTACGTCAGCTTTTTTTACAAATAATGTATCCATTTCCTTGAGTTTCTCTCCAAGTAACGGTACGTACGCCCAATCGCCGTTCCTTCCACTTTCACTAGCATATCCAATGATGAAACGTGAATTATCAAACATTGAATAGTTCATAACGTGATCCCAGTGGTCATGTGAGAGGATTACTATATCTATGGATTTTGGCGATAGTCCATGACGTTGCAATTCATTAACGATTACGTTCCTAAGGCCATTATGCCCAACGTCAAATAAAATGTTCTTGTTTACAGTTTGAATCAGATAGCTTGCGGCAAATCCAGGTGATCCGTAGTTAGAACCGAAAGTTATCCCTTTTAAGATTCTGTGAACAATCATTATAAAGAAAGTATGACTTATTATTAATATTTTTACGAGCATGCGCAAAAATATTTATTAGTGCACGACTTATATTTTTCAATAGTTATGTCTAGTAAGATAACCAAATTCACAGTGAGTTTTGAAGTAATGACAACGCTGGTTAAGGTCTCACATAAGAATTTAGTTATATCTACTAATAGTAATCTACCTGGGGTGTGAATATGAACGTTGAAATAGAAGGAAATGGGATAATTTACAAAAAAGCAAGGGAAATGGAGACGTATCATTATACAATCAATAAAATAGAAGATAAAGAAATACTTTTAAAGATGGAATATTCGAGCGTATGCGGTTCCGATCTACACACTTATTTAGGACATAGATCATTTAATGGTCCAACAATGATTGGTCATGAAGGCGTTGGTCGAATTCTCGCTTTGGGAGATAGGATTAATTTAGATAGTTTTGGGAATAAGATAGAAACAGGAGACCTAATTTTGTTTCAGCCATACATCTGGTGTAACCACTGCGAGTATTGTGCTAGTTCTAAATTTACATTCTGCTTGAACAGAACTTCAGTAGGCTCTTTTTCACATATAGATGGAAATTTGCCGAGGGGTACATTTTCCCAACATCTCGTTCTACCCGAAGGGTCTCAATTTATAAAGATCAAAGACAACGAAATTTCGTTATATGCTCTATCTCCAGTTAACTGCGCACTTGCAACTGTAATGCGTGCATTCGAAGACTTCAGCGGAAATGTGTTAGGAAAAAGGGTACTGATACTCGGTGCTGGAGCATTGGGAATATACGCATCATCAATAGCTGATTCAATGGGGGCGAAGGAGATCTATGTAATGGACAAAAACATCGAAAGACTCAAGCTTTCAGAAAAGTATGGTGCAACTGGTACATTCACCAGTATAGAAGAACTGGCAAATGATTCAAAATCCAAAAACATTGATGGGATTGCGGACATTGCTTTGAATCTATCTGGGTATCCACCTTTGGCGTTGGATGCAATAAAATTAATGAAAAGAACCGGAAGATTCATAGAGATCGGAACTATTTTTTCAGCAGAAATAAATGGTCTGGATCTAGCAAATCTTGTTGTCCGTGGTGTAAATATTACAGGTTTTAGAACTTACGAGATTAGACATCTCAGAGACGCTTATGACTTTATAGTATCAAATAAATACAATTATGATTTTGTTACATTAGTAAAAGTTAACCACAGTCTAACTGATATAAACAATGCCTTTGAAGATGCACTTAAAGGAGAGCAAGTAAGACAGGGAATAAGAAATGTTTTAGGGGATGATAAAAATTAAGAAATGCAATTTCTACGTTTTAAACGAGGGCGATAACGTTGCGTTGGCTTTGAGTGCCATTCGTGCTGGTGAGGTACTTCATATTGGAGATAGAAAAGTGAAAATTATAGAAAATATACCATTTGGATTTAAGATAAGTTTAGTAAACATCCCTTCAGGAACCGAGGTTGTGAAGGATGGTTTTCCCATTGGTGTCTCTACGGAGGATATCCCAGCAGGTGCGCTTGTGCATGTGCACAATTTAAAAAGCAGAAGGAGCCAGGAATGGGTGATGAAAGAATGAAAACTTTTTTAGGATACCGGAACTCTGATGGGACATTTGGAACCAGATCCTTCGTCGGAATAGTAGCTGCTACTTCCGCTGCAAACCCGGTTGTTAGGGACTTAAATAAATTGTTCAATCAAACTGTTCCGATATACAATTCAGGAGGAAGAGCACAATACTCTCTAGATATGGAACTTAACGAGAGATTAATAGTAAATATCGCAACAAACCCCAATCTAGATAGTGTGCTCATTGTTGGATATGATGAGGGGAGAACCAAGAAAATATACAACATGATAAAGAGAGACAACAAAAAAGAGATGATAACCATTCAAGGACGGGATACCATTCGCACTATTTCAGACGCACAGCATTTGCTGCTGGACATGGTAAAAAATTCTACAGCAAGATACAGAGTCAATGCACCTATCGATCAACTTACCATAGCTATGAAATGTGGCAGTTCAGATACCACATCTGGTCTTTTTTCTAATCCTGTGGCTGGTCGTATAGCAGACAAGGTGGTTAGTTTAGGAGGCTCAGTAATTTTTGGAGAAACTATTGAGGTAATCGGTGCTGAAGAAAATCTTTACAAAAGGGCTGATAATGAAGAAATAGTGACTAAGATATCTAAAATAATAAACACAATAGACCAGGAAGCATTAAGAAGTGGCATTAATAACTATTTGACATCCTCTGATAACATAAAAGGGGGACTAACAACTATAGAAGAGAAATCTCTAGGGGCAATAAAGAAAAGTGGCTCTGAAAAGATAGTGGATGCAATCGGTCCAGGGTCTAAAATAGCTAAGCGTGGAGGAGTAACTTTCATGAATTCACCCAGCGCAGCACCAGAATTTATGTCATGCATTTCAGCTAGTGGTTCTAATGTGTGCCTTTTCACAACTGGAGGCGGAAACCCAGCTGGAAATCCGGTTCTACCAGTAATAAAAATGACTGCAAACCCAGAAACCTCAAAAAATATGAAAGCGCACATAGATATTGACATAAGTGACTTCATGGAAAATATGGATTTTGAAAAAGCTACAGATTTAGTCTTTGAGGAACTATTGAGAGTCGTGGGGGGCAAAAGAACCTCTTCTGAGGTACTTTCTCAAGACTATATTGCTTTTCCAAGGTGGGGGCTATGGCCTATGATAGGAGGTAGGGATGTATGGATGTAGAAAAAGTTTTAGTAGGTAATGAAGAATTTGAAGGAAAAACTGTGTCTAGAGAATTAAATCCGCATGATGGTAGCACTGTCGGTGAAGTATTTGATGCTGACCTTGAGCTCACTAAGCTTGCAGGAAAAAAATCTTTAGACTACTTCAGAAGCGTTAAAGGTGGAGGTTCAAGGGTGTATGAGAGGATCGATCTTCTCTACGATATAGCAAATGCTATTGAAAAAAATTCTGAACGGATTAGTTCTTTAACCACCAAGGAGAACGGAAGACCCATTAAACTAACTCAAAATGATGTGAAAAGAACAGTTTCGATATTCAAATATACGGCAGAATACGGGAGAATAGCCATGGAAGGAATATTCCATGAACCTGATGCATTTCCTGAGCCAAAGGAAAACTCTAAAAGGATTGTTGTAACTATAAAGGAACCTTTGGGAGGTATTCTTGCTATAACTCCTTTTAATGCACCTCTTGCACAGTTTGCATTCAAAGTTGCACCTGCAATACTGACAGGATGTCCCATTGTAGTAAAACCTTCTCCATTTACATCTATAAGTTCACTGCTACTTGGAAAAATAATACGCGACTCTGGTATTCCAGATGGTGCCCTTTCCGTTCTTTCAGGTGGCAAAGATGTAGTAAATAATACAATGGATCTAGATATAATCAGGTTGGTAACGTTTACTGGCTCCACAAAAATAGGGAAGGAAATAGCCTCAAGAGCGTCTTTTATGCTGAAAAAAGTTGTCTTAGAACTTGGTGGTTCTGATCCATTATTGGTTTTGGAAGATGCAAATATTTCCTCTGCAGCACATGACGCAGTAGCCAGTCGTTTCTCAGCGGCTGGCCAAGCATGTAATACAACTAAACGGGTTTTCGTAGATAAAAAAGTGAAAGAAGAATTCGAAGAATTGTTATTGTTGGAAGTCAAGAAAATTAGAGTAGGTGATCCATTGGATAAAAATACCGACATGGGACCATTGATATCTAGAGATGCAAGAATTAGCCTGTTAAATCTAGTTCGAGATTCTGCAAAAAATGGAGCGAAGTTGATATGTGGCGGGCAAGAAATAAGTGGCAATGGAAATTACATGGAACCAACCATTATAACAGACAATTCTAAGTGGCTATTTGATTTAGATACTGAAATATTTGGACCAGTTTTACCTATATACTCATTTTCTACCGATGACGAGGCCGTTGAAATGATAAATAGTTCAAGATATGGCCTCCAATCCTCAATATATACTGAAGATATCAGAAGGGGATACGAGTTATCACGCAGGATTCAGTCTGGTGCAGTCATTATTAACGAACCGGATCGCCTGAGGTGGGATTTCTATAGTTTTGGTGGTGTAAAGGAAAGTGGAATTGGACGCGAAGGAGTTGTTGACGGAGTTAACAACTATCTAGAGAGAAAGGTTTTGAGTATGAGGGTGGGTTGAAATATGGAAATATATGATAAGGACAAATATAATAAATTTATAAAAATATTAATAGTTGCAATTGGACTTGGGGCATTTACAGATCTTTATGATACTGCGATTGTTGGAGGGGCGTCTAGTACACTTATACCTGCGCTGCATCTAACTTCATCTCAATTTGGTCTCTTTGCTGCTTCCACATTTATCGGGGGTGCAGCTGGAGCCATTTCCTTCGGTCCTATATCTGACTGGATTGGAAGGAAAAGAACGTTTTTAATTACACTTATAATTTTTGCAGTTGGGGAGTTAATGATTTCGATTGTAATGAATTACAATGAACTTCTCTTGCTCAGGCTTTTGGTTGGGTTCGGAATCGGTGCTGATTATCCGCCTGCTATAACAATGCTTTCTGAATATGTTGATAAAGATCGAAGAGGAAAACTTCTTGTCTTATTTTGGATAATATTTGGCGTAGGAGGAATAACTTCAGACTTGGTAGCATATGGATTGCTTCCATTCGGTGCTCTACAGTGGAGGTTGTTATTCATTACGGGAGCAATTCCGCCAATAATTGGGGTATTCATAAGACGTAAGATTCCGGAATCTGCGAGATGGCTTGCCGAAAAAGGCAGAAAACAAGATGCAATGGACTCACTTTCTAATATGGGTATTAAGGATGATGTAGAAAGATATGTGATTAAGTCGGAACAGACATATTCAATAGCAAAACTGTTTAAACCCTATATATTGGGTATAACGATACCTCTGTTCCTCATTACGTTTTTGTTGAATGTTCCTCTTTCAGGGTTTGCTGCTCTAACGCCATATATTCTTGCGGGATTGAGCATTAAGCCAGGCTTCTCTCTTATATTTTCTGCATTTGCATTCTTCGGAGCCGAGACTCTCGGAGCTGTGATAGCATATCCATTATATGATCGAATAGGAAGAATACCGATGCTTTTAATAGGTTCAGCAGTCACTGGTGTATGCATAATCTTGATGTCAGTATTTACCCATGCTTCAACAGCTTTCATTCTTCTTGCTCTTCTTGCGACAGCAGGAGTGTTTTCTTATTTCTATGTTCCTGTAATATATTCACTCGCAACAGAATTATATCCAACAAAGATCCGTGGGTCAGCCGAGGGTATAAATATATTGTCTGTAAGACTGGCAGGGATTTTTGGTACGTTTGGTGGAACAATTATAATTTCTGCGTATCTAGTCAGTGGATTGCTTATAATATATGGAATTCTTGCTTTGGTGGCCTTTGTAATCTCTCTCGTATGGCTCGGTAGGAAGGCGGAGACGGCCAAAACCGATCTAGAAACCATTGCAAATAGATTTGAGGGTGATAAATAATGGCACATTACGACGATCTCGAAGAGAAAGCTGTTTTAGTTAACGGAGGGACCAAAGGTATAGGGCTTGAGATCGTGTTAGAGTTCTTAAGGAACCGTTGTAAAGTTACATTTACTGGTAGGACTTTACCTGAAAATTTCCAGAAACTTAATGAAATACGACAAAAATATGGAGAGGAAAACGTATCTTATTATGTCGTCGATTCATCTGATCATGACTCTGTCAAAATATTTATGGATTGCTTAAAGAAACGTGTAAACACTTTCAGTGTTCTGGTGAACAACGCTGCGCAAAATTTTTATTCTGAAATTACAGATCAAGACTATGGAATTGCAAGACAGTTAGTAAATACTAATTTTTTTGGGTATCTTAACTTCATCACCGAAATAACACCTTTCATGTCAAAAAAAGGCTCAATTATTAACATGAGTTCAATCGTAGCTTATAGAGCTTTTAAAGGGAGAGGTATATATGCTGCGACAAAGTCAGCAATAGATTCTTTAACCAGATCAGCCGCATTGGAATTAAGTCAGAAAGGTATAAGAGTAAACTCGGTCTGCGCTGGCACTGTTTACACGGATATGGTGCGAAAAACTTTGGATCAATCTGGAGACCCGTTTGCTGAGAGTGCTAAGCTTATTTCAAGGATACCAATGGGAAGGTTTGGGACACCAACTGACATAGCGAATGTTGTGAAATTTCTTGCATCTGATGATTCAGATTATATAACTGGGGCATCTATCTTTGTAGATGGAGGCGTAGGCGCGGGATTTATGTAATAATTGTCTCATTTTTTGCGCGCAAAAGAATTTGCATGATCTTTCATTGCAAACTTCTTTAAATAGTTAAAAAATTCTTTAGTACTAATTTTGTTTTTTTCGTTGTTAATTACTGCCTTCAGTTTTATTTTTACATTCGGTTCTAGTTTTAATATTTTTATTTTACTTCTGTTAGCAAAACGAGATGCTTGAATCTCCGAAACTATTCCTATACCCAAACCTGTGCTTACGGCCTGCATCAACCCTGAAGCAGTTTCCATCTCAAGGTGAAAAGCACCGTTGGAAGTCTTCGATGTCCCGATCAATTTATCCACAATTGCCTGGGTTGCCGACCCATCTTTTCTTCTGAGGATTTGTTCTTTCTGAAGTTCATTCAATGCAATTTTTTGGCGGACTGCAAGATGACTTGACGCAGGAACGGCCACGCAGAGTGTTGTTTCATATATATCTATCGCAAGAAGCTTTTTCCATTCATAGGATAGATCTGGAAATGC
Organism: Thermoplasmata archaeon; assembly: GCA_021827885.1. The sequence goes on from JAKAUD010000181.1 coordinate 8,380, forward strand.
AATTTCCCCGACTATTGCAATATCAATATACCCATTAAGCAATTTTGTAATGCAGTTCATAGCATGACCAGCTTCTACAAATATTTCTGTTTCTCTAAAATTTCTTTTAAAACCTCTTAAGGTTCTTGGTAGAACTTCGAGGATAGCAATTTCACCAGCGCAGATCTTTATATTATTTTCCTTATTTATAGTGTATTTATCTCTAATATAATGCAGGGATTCAATAAAATCATCGAGTTTTTGTAAATTAGTTAAAAGTAAATTGCCCGCATCAGTGAGGGATACTCCGTTCACTTTTCTGTTCAACAGACTTAACCCGAGGTACTGTTCAATAGTATCTATTCTGTGCCTGACAGCTCCCTCAGACAACATCAGCCTCTTTGCAGTTTTCGAGAACGAACCGTATTTAGCGACCATTTTGAACATTAAAAAATAATTTATCCCAATATTCAGCTCATCATTAGAAGAATCGTCTTTCACAAAAAGCTTATAAAATCTCTATATAAAAATGATCTTGTATTTTATGTGTTGAACAAATACTTAAGTAGCCTGTAGTTCAAGCTGCTTTTTCTCCTCTGATCCAGGAATTACTTCCCATTTTGATACTTTTGCACGCTTCTCTTCCAGATATGAAACAACCCTTCCCGTATCCTCCATGCGTATCATGAATATTCCTTTGTCATACCTTGATCTGCTCCACCAGAATTTGGAACACTTCTTCTCTCTAATCATCTAGTGTCACCTCAACTTCTTTCTTCTCGAATCTTTCCCTGAATGCCGGATCATCCAGGAACTTCCTCCTGAACTCCCTTGGAGGAAGATAATCAATGGATGAATGCGGCCTGCATTCATTGTAATCGGAGAATGCCTTCCCTATCTCTATGGAAGCATCATGGAAGCCCGTGAACTCGCTTGGCCATATGTAATCTGTCTTGATTGAGTTGTGGAACGATTCAATGTCTCCATTATCCTCCGGAGTATGCTTCTGTATGTACTCCAACCTTATTCTAAGGAGTTTCATGGCATTCCTGAACTCATGGGATA
>JAKAUD010000134.1 GCA_021827885.1 Thermoplasmata archaeon
GTCATGGCCGGTGGAATACCCATATACCATGAGGTGTGGCCCGGTAATACCATAGACCCGAAAACGCTTGAATCCACGTTATCGGTGCTGAGAGACAGGTTCCACGTAACCAATGTGACATTCATCGGGGACCTGGCATTCGGTCGTGATGCCTCGCTGAAGCATCTGGATCAGAACCGGTACATCACAGCTGCATACAGATGGGACCAGCCGTACAGGCAGGTCATGGCCGGGACCAGGTTTGATGAAGCTGACCTTGCGGACAACCTCTTCATGAAGGAGGTTCATGTCGACGTGGACGATCCGTGGATGAGGGCACAACCGGTGAAGAGCGAAGCCTCATCGTGAAGAGGAGGCACATTGTGGTATACAACAGTGATCGGGAGAAACTCGATCTCCGGGATATGGAGGAAAAGGTTAACGCGGTGAGGAAGAAGATCGGCGAGATCAGCGACATGGGCGATCTGAAGAAATCCCTTGGGAAACTGAAATCATTCGTGAAATTCACAGAGACCGGAGTGATCATGAACGAGAAGCGCATAATTACCCTGAAGGGACTGGCGAGGAGGTTTATGATAATAACGAATACCGATCTCCCGGTCCGTGAGGTTGTGAATACCTACATGGACCAGTGGAGGATCGAGCGATCCTTCATGACCATCAAGTCATTCCTTGAGATAAGGCCGGTATATCACAGGAAATCCGAGAGGATAAAAGCGCATGTGTTCGTGTGTGTCCTGTCCCTGCCGATCTCGCGAATGATAGAGAAGAGGAACTCCCTGACAATATCCGAGGCTTCAGGGCAGCTGTAATACCTGAAGGTGACGCTCGTCAAGCTGGGATCCGGCATGGTCATGATGAGTTCCGAATCAGGCCACGCATCATCCCTGTTGAAGAAAATAGGAATACCCTATCCTGAGAAGACCATCAAGTGTGCGCAGACATCCCTGACATAGATTTCGAAGCGGAAGCCATGCAATACGAGTTCAGCATGCACTTTCACAAAAAGTTAACTGCGGAACTCAAGGTTGAAATTCCTGAATGAGTACTTTTTAGTTGACAATGTATCTGATATCAGTACACTCGAAGAGATGCCAAGAAAATGCGGTCTTCCCGATTTCCTTAACGAAGACTTCGATTTGTAGAAGCAATGAATAAGTACAGGGGGTCGAGCCCGTCATTGCCTCCATTAATGAGCAAAAACTGAAGGAAAGCAGGACAAATAGAGAAAATAATGTTTTAGGCAGAAACCTCCTCTAATTTCTTAGACGTTGCAATTGGTCCAAGCAAAGCTATCAGTCCTGCTACTAATCCGGTTATACCAATAAACGTGAAACCAAAGAAGAATGAATAGGACGCGACCAGGACCGGCAGGAAAAGAGCTCCGACAGCACCTCCGATGTGACCCACACCATCACTGAGCGCAAAACCAGATGTTCTGGCTCTGGTTGGGAAAATTTCTGCGGTGTATGAATACGCTACCTGTAAATAAGATCCCAGTGCTAGCGATGCCAGGAAAGTCCCGGCATATATTGCAAAAACGGAGTTCAACGAACCAAATAGCACCATGCTTATGCTCCATATTATGGTATACGCGAATATCAGGTATTTTCTTTCAATTTTATCTGCCAGAATTATTGATATAATTGCGCCAACGGGATAACCAATCGCACCTATTGCGAGGAAACCAATGGACGATGAGACGGTATAACCTGCATCAGTCAGCAAAGTAGCTGCATCTCCCAGAAAACCATAATTTCCTATATACCAGAAAAACCAAAGTGATATAGTTATTGCAAGCCGGGTTGAATATGGTTTCTTGAAAAGATATGATGTGGGAAAACGCCCAAAATCTGTTTCAACCGAAACTGGCTGGCTTTCAAGAAGTGCGTTCTTTTTCTTCGCTACTGACTCCATTCGAGTTATCACACCCTCGGCTTTTTCGTATTTCTTGTTATTGATAAGCCATCTTGGTGACTCAGGTAACTCAAATCTTAATATGAGGGCAACAACGGCTATAATTCCCCCAATGACGAAGAGCCATCTCCAGCCGGTGTAAAAAACTGGAACAATCGATAACGCAATGAAGGGTGTTACTGCCTGACCCATGATACCAACCAGAAATGTAATTACGGATATTCTCCCTCTTACCGAGGCTGGTGCGAATTCTCCTATGTAGGTTGATACGAGGTTCAGATCAGCTCCGACACCCATTCCCGTAATGAATCTCCAGAAGGAAAGTGTAACCATGTTCGTTGAAAGTGCATCACCGAAAGACCCTATTGCTGTGAGCAGCATCGTTATAAGCATCATTTTGTACCGTCCATATGAGTCTGATAGGGTACCAATGACGTAGGATCCAACTGCATAACCGATTAGGCCCACCGAAAGTGCAACAAACAACACCTCAGATCCTGATAGGTTGAATTGTGTCTTTACTGTGGTCATTGCAAATCCAATATCTGAAATATCATAGAAAACGAAAAAATACCCCATCCCGATTATACCAAGGAGATATACCGGAAGTGACCACGTATTAATTCGGTTCAATCTTGCCGTTAAATCAGATGCTACATTAGTCATGGAAGAATATACGTATATGTGATATTTAGCGTTTTCTCTAAAATTTTGGGTAAGGGATTTGAGTTCTTAATGTGTGGAAACCAATTATATCCTAATCTCCCTGCTTTTACCACCACGATATACTTTCTAGTGCCTCGAGTATGTCCTTCTGTTTCCTTGTTCTCTCCAACTCCCTCAGAATGCCATTCTGATCTTCAATCATGTGCAGCTTCTCGAGTTCAAGGAGCATCCTCTCCACTGAGTATTTCTCATTGAGGTGCGAGGATTGCATTCCCCTCAGCAATGCCGATCTTATTATGAGCGAAACAAAGAAGACGAACATTGTACCGCGAATGGTGGGTTCTTTGTGATCCCTCAGTGGAAATACATCGAGATCTGCCTTCAGCACCCTGAACGCTTTCTCTATGGTATCACGCTGCCTGTAAATTGAAAGGCACTCCGATGGGGAATATTCCCCCCTGTAAACCAGCAGGAATCTTCCCATCCTGTTCTCCGCAGCTGAGATGGCGTTATCCCTCGCCTTCGTAACGACCTTTCCGTTCTCAATGCCGTACGTGATATACCTGCCATATGATCCCGCGATGTTCTCTATTACCGTTCTCATGCCTCTCCTGACCTGGAGGGCCTCAATGCGTGACCTTTTCTCCCTCAGTCTTCGATGAAAATCCGATCTCTCATCTGCTTCCCTCTTGGGATCGTGATAGAAATATCCTGTCAAAGACAGATCATCCATTGCGAATGATACACCCTGGCAGAATATTGGATCACCCTCATACATGATGATGTTGTCCGCTCTGTCCACCGTTCTTGTTGTTCCGGAGAATATGGCCTTAACCTCCTTCCTGACAAGAGAGGCGGCGATTATGTATCTCATCCCGGAGATGAGGCGAAGATTGTCCAGTGAAAAGAAACCGCGGTCCAGGATGATCTCTATCTCCTGAATAAAGGGCGAAAGGTACTCGATCGTCCGCTTCAGCGTCACGATGTCTGGAATGCTTCCAGGATAAAGTTCGTAATAGAGCGGCACCTTTCTCCTCTTCTCCATGACCATCGACAGGTTTATCTGCTCCAGTTCCGGATGATCCTTTGCATGTCCGTATTCGAATACCGGTACCATGGAATACGACGGCATCGATGTGATGTCATACATCAGCGATGATTCCGGGTTCAGCTTCCTTATGAGATCAAGGGAGAATCTCCTGTAGAGATCTGATGAACCGATCTTCTCCATGAGTTCGCTGTTCCTCTGTGAGGAGAGACTGGCCGGTATGATGGTAGACACGTATGTGCCCTCGTACCAGGACTGTATGGAGTTCTGCGGCAACGGCCTCACGATCTTTGATATCGCGAGGGCAAGTACACGGTTGCTCTCATCTTCTGTAAGATATGCTTTCAGCATGTCCATGAGGCCGATGCCGTCAGCTATACCCATGAGAGGAATGAAAGGACCGTAGATCAGGCTCCTCCTTGGCAGGATGCTTCTTATCCTCCTTGTTTCACCGTCAATCTCCTTTCCCAGGTATCTGTAACGGTACTTGGTGTTCTTCAGCGTCCTGTCGTAATATGGCGTTCTCTCATACACATAGATCCGGCCGTTGACGGTCTTCTTCACAATCTGTTTCCTTGATGTAATGAGGGTATATACCACCATTACCTATAAACCTTTTCGGAAGCGAGAAACTGCCACAATACTGCTTCCTCTATGATTTAATGGTGGTAAAAAGGCGGGAGTTCAGGTAATAAAGGAGGTAAGATTAAGATCCAAGGGAAGAATTTAACATAGTAGAGAAGTAATGGCTGATCACGGTATAAATTGTCCATTCTAGTTAATGATAACGCTTACGCAGTCGTTTCTCAGGTCAGTTGAGAGCTTCCCAAATATTGTGTAAACGTGATATCATAATAGTCCAACCTCGGTTTATCGTTTCGTGTTCTAAAATCCTCTATTTTAACAATAGATTAAAGCTTACTATTTTTAGGTGATTCCAGACACGAGGATCGCAAGAATTGTTCCATATATACCGGTTAACATGAATAGAGCTAGAAGAAATATATTCACATATGATTTTACTTTCTTGGTCATGGTTATATCTTTTATCACACCTCCCAGCCCGTTTACTGCATGGTAGCTTATTACCCAAACAAATGCTATAAAAAAGGCCAGCCACCAAAGATTATGCATGTTTTGGATGACTTGTGCAAAAAATTGGATCGGGTGGCCAAAATCTATGTGAGCAACATAGAGATGAACCCCGACAAAAAATATGAGAAAAAGTCCTGATGCAGCCTGCATTACTCTGGAGAGAGATCCCATTGATTTTTTTCTAGAAGTGTAATTTATTTCCATATCGGCCATATCATGCGACCCCTACGAACATATACGCATAGTACAGAAATGCGCCTAAAATTACCATTGCAACACTCTCGAATACATAGAATATAACTTTATGGCTCTTCAATCCGATTCCTACCTCATTTAGAGCAAGTCTGGTTCCATTAGCGCCGTGATAGAAAATGACCAATGCAAGTAGCACGTCTAAAAGCAGAAAACTATCGTACGGGCCATATGTAATTGACGTCAATATACCGTTATATGTTGATGGTCCATTCAGAAGATTGGACAGAACGAATAGATGCAGATAAAGATAGAACACGATTACAAGCCCACTAAACCTATGCATGGCGAAGGCAAAATATCCGGCCCCCTTCTTATAAAAGTGAGTCCATTCAATCGCACCTTTTCTTGTATTGTCATTGTTCTCTTTATACATTTATCCTTTCCTCAGCCAGCTTGTAATTTCGGTTTTTACCAACTCCCTTCTTAATTTTTGTATTGAATATGAGGGATAAACTTCTTTGGGGCACACTTCTGTGCATTCCCCTACAAAGTGACATCTTGAAGTCCCCTCATTCCCGCTGAGTATCTCCAATCTGTGTTTTATCCCAAAATCTCTACTATCAGCAGAATACCTGAATGCAACGTTCAGAGCTGCTGGACCGAGGTAATGCTCATCACTCCCGACTATTGGGCAGGCGGAATAACATAGTCCACACTGGATGCAGTAATTCGAAGAGAGATATCTTTCTACTTGGTTTGGATATTGTAAATTCATTGAGTTGGGGTTATCTTGTGTTTTCATATTCTTCTCAATAAGATATGGTTTTACACTTCTGTATTTTAAAAAGAAGTCATCTAGGTTGGGGACAAGATCCCTTACAATGGGGAAATGTTCCATTGGCTCAATGGTTACAAGGTTACCTACCTTAGATATCATCGTCTGGCAAGCGAGTTTTGGTTTTCCATTTATTTTCATTCCACAAGACCCGCACATGGCCATTCGGCATGAGTATCTCAATTGAATTGTGCTATCCTGGTTTTCTCTTATCTGCAGAAGCGCATCAAGCACTGTTGTGAATCGATCAGCAATTATTGAATATTCCCTGTATTCATTTTTAAGGTTGTTCTCACATTTTAAAATCCTGACTTTTATCTTTAGTTCTTCTCTATAAGTGTTCATATTAACCCCTCAATACTTCCTCTCTTCAGGTTTCCATTTCGTTATTTTCACAGATTTCTTAGATATATTTACAGTGTCATTGTTAAACTGTACGAGTGAATGAACTAGAAAGTTTTTATCATCTCTTAGTGGATAATCTGTTCTGAAATGTGAACCTCGACTCTCTTTTCTGAATTTTGCCGAATGAACAATGGCCAGTGACAAATCTAGCATATTTTTAACCTCTTGAACATTTATCCATTCGAGGTTATAAGTATTCGAAGTATCGTTTACTCTAATCCTACTTATCTCCTCTCGTAATCCTCTGATTGCAACTGCTGCTTGATTGAGCAAATTTTCGTTTCTGAATACCCCTACATTTGCTTCCATATTTTTTTGCATTTTTTTTCTTACATCATACACATTTGAATCGCCTTGTTCATTTTTAATCAGTGTGTAAAAATTGTTTTCTAACTCTCTTGCTCTTTCAGTGAGTGAATCTTTTTCATTGTTATCTATAACTTGCTTGATGTAAGCAATGGCACTTCTGCCCGCCCATTTTCCAGTGACTAAGCACGATGACAAGGAGTTTGAGCCCAATCTGTTTGCTCCATGCAGTCCCTCATTAGCAGCCTCACCTGCGGCAAAAATGCCCTGAACATTGGTGCTAGTTTTTAGTGGATCAACAATATCTATACCACCCATGGAATAATGGAAAGCAGGAAAAACAGGCACTGGCTCTTCTAACGGATCAATGCCTTGAAACTTAATTGCATTCTCGACGAAAGTTTTGTAGATAGTTTCTAGTTTTTCTTTACCGACTGGTCTCGTGTCCAGGAGTATACACTGTATGGATCTGGGTCCATCAACACCCCTCCCCTCAATCACTTCGTTGTACATTGCTCTGGTAACTATGTCTCTGGCAGCCATTTCCATTCTCTCTGGAGCATATTTTTTCATGAATCTTTCGCCATCTTTATTGACCATTATGGCTCCGTGTCCTCTTAGTGCTTCTGTGGCAGGTATACCCTGGGGAACAAGTGTAGTGGGAAGCCACTGAAGGAATTCCATGTCCCTCAATATCACCCCGCTCCTGTAAGCCATTGCCAGTCCATCTCCAGTCACTGTGTGGGAGTAAGTGCAATAAGGATACATTCTGCCAACCCCTCCAGTAGCAATAATCATTGCCTTAGCGGTGAATAATAGAGTGTTACCCTTCAGTCGTTCGAACGCAAGTAAACCTTGGAATTTTCCGTCTATGTTGATTATGTCTATGGCAAAAGTTTCTTGATAGATTTCAACGTTCTTATATTTAAGAAGGGTATCATAAAGGGTTTTCATTAAAAAGAAACCAGTTCTATCATAGGCAAAAAAGGTTCTTGCGTACGTGTGAGCTCCAAACATCCTAGTTACAGGTTTCCCCTCCTCATCCCGATACCAGGGCATTCCCCAGCGTTCCAGTTGGATTATTTCGTTTGGTGCTTCTTTTACGAACTCTTCCACAGCATCTTGATCATTCAGGTAGTCGCCGCCTATAATGGTATCATTAGAGTGTCGATCAAAACTGTCGCCACTCATCATAGCAGCAGCTGCCCCGCCTTCTGGGGCTACTGAATGAGAACGCATTACCTGAACTTTAGAGATTAATACAATGTGAACACTTTCATTCGATTCTTTTGCAATCTCGATTGCCGCCCTAAGACCTGCAAGCCCGGAACCTACTACTATAACATCACTTTTTATTTTTTCCATTTAAAGTCTTCCATTAAGATTTTTCTATAATTTTATCTATTTTTGACTTTGCAGAATTACTTACTTCCTTGAATAAATCTTTACCGTGGGAGTCCATTGAAACTAGCATTGGTCCCATTTTAAAAACGTTTATTTCAAATAATGCCTCTCCATAGAGGTCTTCCCACCATACATGAGTAACCCCAGTGATCTGATCTAAAAGAAGGGCTGAGGTTCCACCCACGTATTCAAGATATATGGCACTATTTAGTTGTAGGGACTTCCTGGTTTCATCGCCCATACCTCCTTTCCCGATTATCGCCTTTACTCCGTATTTCGTCAATAAATCTGGAGTGTATTTCTCCATTCTCATACTGGTAGTAGGGCCTACTGTAAGTATCTCATATCTTCCATTTGTCTTCCTATAACTTGGGGCAGCGTGCAAAACAGCATATCTATGTAAGGGTTCCGGGGGATCTACTTTCTCCTCGAACAATCTATAATGAGTCCTATCTCTCATTATAAATATTTTCCCGCTAAGAGTTACCCAGTCTCCTGCTTTAAGTGGAACTATATCTTCTTTGCTTAATGGTGTCGTAAGTTCTATCATTCTTTCACCCAAATGCGACTTTCAGTTTTTCGTCTATAATTGCAGTGGCGCGTTCATTTCTCCAACATTGTATATTTATAGCTACGGGCCGGCCGCAGGTCTGCGTGTATCCAAATTCTATATTCACTCCCAATGCCGTGGAGTTTCCTCCTAAACCCATTGGACCAACTCCTAAGCTATTAATTTCCAAAAGCAACTCTTTCTCGAGTTTAGCTATTTCTGTATCAGAATTTCTGACATCTAAAGGTCTGAATACTGCAATTTTTGATAGTCTTGCCACTTGATCAAATGAGCCGCCTATACCAATCCCAACGATATAAGGCGGACAACCCCTGCCTCCGATCCCCGCTATCCATTCCAACACAAACTTCTTTATTCCTTTGATTCCATCTGCAGGAGATAGCATTCTTATCGTACCCATATTTTCGGATCCGGAACCTTTTGGAAGAGCTGTTATTTTTACATACTTGCTATCATCGCTTACAAATTCCGCAATGACCTCAGGAGAGCCCACGCCGGTATTATCTCCACTGTTGTAGCGAGAAATAGGGTGAACCATATTTGGTCTTAGGTCGAACTTCTTGGTTACTTCTCTAACCCCATTTTCTATGCTTTTTTGGAGTTTTGACACATTGATCTCCAGGTTGCTTATCTCTACCAGATATATTGGGGTCCCAGTATCTTGGCAGATGATTCTTCCCTTCTCTTCGGCGGTTACAATATTCCTCTTGATTAGGGTGAGAATCTGTCTACCAGTGGGTGACGTTTCGTCTTTTATTGCTGTATTTATAGCTTCTGTTGTATCCGATGGTATTTTTGTCAGAGCTTTATAATAAAGCTCCCCGGAGACTTTTTCTATCAGCTTATATAGTTCTGGTGGCGTCCGTCACTCAACCTCCGGCATTTCAGCAATTTCTTCTCCTTTGGTTATTTGTAATTCCTCTGGCAATTTCATTTCTTTAGTTTCCCCGATCGATA
>JAKAUD010000020.1 GCA_021827885.1 Thermoplasmata archaeon
CCGGCACGAAGTAACGGAATATGCAGACATTAGACTTCTCCCATCATATTTATACCAGCATATGTTCCATAAAAATGAAGTATGGTGACGCTCTTTGATGATTTATTTGAGGTGAAATTTTGATCTCAGTTATTATACCGGTTTACAACGGTGTAGACCAAGGACTTGCCGAGTGTCTTGAATCTGTATCAACTCAGAGTAATAAGGATATAGAGGTCATAGCTGTAGATGATGCGAGCACTGACGGCTCTGTCAAAGTGATATCAAGTTTCACCTCAAAGATCAAACTTAAATTATTGGGAAACGAGAAGAACATGGGATTGGCGTTTTCTCTTAACAGGGCAATAAGTAACTCGGAAGGAGAATACATACTCATCATTCATCAAGATTGTGAAATTATCGGTCCGCGTGTTCTGGAAGATTCTGAATCTTTCATGAATAAAAACCAGGACGTAGGGGTGCTCGTTGGCACTCACATCTACTCTTTCAATGAAATGAATGTTTACCAGAAGTTTTCAGAATTCAGACTCAATCACCTTGCATTTCTGTATGAAACGAATGGCTTTGTTAGCATAACAGAAAACAAATGCGACTTGATAAGAAGGAGTGCGTTAGAAAAAATTGGGAAATTTGATACGGATTTCAGAGCTGCTGGAGAGGATTTTATGTTTTCTTATAGTGCTTTAAAGGCAGGAATTAGAATTTTCAGAGGAAATTTGCTAAGATACAGGGACTTCATGAGGGGGGAAAGTACTTTTCATGGCGTTATGAAAAGAGAATATAAATACGGTGTTCACGTTCCTCTCGTAATACGTAAAACACATATATTTGACCAAAGTAATAAGGAGAATAATTCATCATTCGAGGCACCTAAGTTCAAGAATAGGAAATTAGCACTAATTGCTGCTGCTTCAATTTTGATTTTTACCATATTAAGTATCTCCACCGGATTGTACTACGTTTTTTTGCCGATTTTCATTTTTTTGGGATACAGAGGAGGAGACCTATATTTCTCGCTGAAGAAAGTGAACAGAAAAATACCTGACCTTAAACTTAGATTTGGGCCATCGTTTATATTGACTATATTATCAGATGTTGTTTATTCAGCAGGCTTCATTGGCGGGATTTTAAGGATGCTTGTAACGAATAGGGTCTGAGTCTTTACTGAGATATGTCATATATTCAGATATGCCTGAGTTGCTCGGGTAGAGGGAGCGGTCTCAAACTCTATGCTTGGTTTCTACCTATACATTCATCATCTATTATTTGGCTGGGTGTGCAGTGATTGAATAATAAATATTCTTGACCGCCTGCTTTTCCTCCGAGTGGCACCTTTTAGTAAGTAGTGTCACCTAAAAAGAACCAGACGAGTGGAACATTTACTAATCAGTCACAGCAAGATGCCCAAAATATTATACCTTGGGACTAATTTAAGAACATGGAAAGTCTAAGATGTTTAGTTACAGGTGGAGCAGGTTTTGTAGGTTCTTCTATAGTTGAAAAGCTTCTAGGAAAAGGTTACAAGGTAACTGTTTTGGACAATCTAAGCAATAGCAATGGAAAGCTGATAGCGAACCTAGATGTGGAATTTATCAGAGAGGATATATCGAAACCTGAAGTAGTCAAGACCCTTAGAAATCATTCATTCGACCATATATATAATTTTGGTTCCCCCTCGACTGACAGATTTTTCACATCAAATGGAAAAGCCGTGTGCGAAACAATAAGGGGAATGTTTAATGTTTTGGAAATAGCTCGGGTCACAGGAGCTGATTCAATAATCTATCCGTCATCCGGCACCGTATATGGCAATCTTCCTGCGCCTCAAACGGAATCAGGGAAAATTATGCCGAAATCAATGTATGCCTGTACAAAAATGTTTTTAGAGAATTACTCGAGCACGATTAATTATGAAGGAATTAGCCTTCTTGGCCTAAGAATATTTACTGGCTACGGCGAGAGAGAAATGTCCAAATCACCAGATTCAAGAAGCGTTGTAACGCTTTTCTATAAGGCCATCTCTTCCAACCTCCAGCCAGTAGTCTACGGTGACGGCCAGCAGAGGAGGGATTTTGTTCACTCAGACGACATTGCCAACATAGCGATAGCTTCCGCAGAGAAAAAAGTCTCAGGTGTCTTAAATGTTGGTAGTGGCTATTCTACGTCGTTCAATGAGCTAATAGAATTACTTAATACTAAACTTGGAAAGTCAATTAAGCCGAAGTACATCCAGTCTCCTATCACGAGAATTAATGAAACCAAAGCGGACATTTCGATGTTGTCGGAGAAATTAAACTATAAACCACTAAAAATCGAGGAAGGAATTGAGTTGTATCTAGATAGAATAAAAGAAATAGAAAAGATGCTTTCGTAGTTTCTGGTGATTGCACGAAAGTCGCTATCTTATACTTTGGCAAAAGTGTCTTCTCTAGAGAAAGAGCATATCATTCCAGAGATGTTGTCGCAAAAGATAATAATGTATTATTTATAGATGTTGAAGAAAAAAGATATTCACTCATCAGAAGATTTTTTGTTGAGACGAAGGCAATTTATACGATTTATAAAAAGAAAATTAACGTAGTTCACATACACGATCAATCATTTTTCGTCCCTTTTTTCATGGCATCTCTAAAAAGAAAAGGAACGATTTTCGTATATGATACAGGTAATATCCTCGCAAAGACTGCAGAAATTGAAGGCCATAACAAATTAATAGTTTTTCTAATTAGTTTAGCTGAAACACTTACCATTAAAAATTCCGATTATGTAATATCGAGAGGCATATATTTAAAACAAATTCTTGAAAATATAAGGGGGGGTGAAATATACTACATCCCAGACCCAGTAAATGTTAAGGTTTTTAAAGATATCTCCTTGGAATTAGCTAGGGATAGAACTGGAATCTCAAGTGACAAATTTGTCATTGGGTATGCTTCTAATATCGCTCAAATAAAGGTTGGGGATAGATTTCTTCCTAGGGGATGGGAACTCGCGGAAGTACTTACTAAATTTTTAAATAAAGGCATCAATAATGTAGAAGTAGTTTTTGTGGGTTCTGGGAACGGCCTAGATGCATTACGCAAGTATGTACTAGCAAAAGGAGTTGAGAAATTTTGTATTTTCACCGGATTTGTTTCAAATGAGGAATTCTCATATTTCTTAAAATCTGTAGATGTAGGGTTTATGGAGGATTATGACAATATACAATATAAGACATCAATAGGTGCAAAGGTTCAGGAGTATATGGCCTCTGCAAAGATTGTCGTTACCGGAAACAATCCAGAAAGATTTAATCTACTCAATCCGAGTCAAGGAGGCGGGTTATTTTTCACCCCGCCAAAACTAGAGAAGAACGAAGAAATCTCAAACTATATTGAACAAGTATTCAGCATTTTCTGGAAAATTTACAAAGACTATGACAAAATGAGACTCATTGGTGCCAGAAACGAAGAAAGGGCTCTAATGATGTTCGATTATCCCGTTGTCGCCAACCTAATTGTAGACCTTTACCGAGAAATTCGCTTAAATCTGCTAAAATTATAGTTAAAAAGGAGGAAATAGACCGTCATAATGATTTACTGTTCTCGTTCCCCATACTGTGAGATGTAGGCTGCTTGCTTCATGCTCTCGCCTTATGGAGAATACTGAAGTGAGTAATAGATTATCATCTTAGTTCCTGCATCAACAAGTCCCAGCATATTTCCTTTCGTCATTCCATTTTTTTGAATAGCTTTCTATATTTTGCAAATACTGCTGGTATATCTGCTGAATCTAAGACGGTCTTTTCGTATTTAGGATAGGTCATATTCTGACATAAGGAAAGAAATTGACTGCTCTCAGTCGGGATAGTTTCAGCGGCTGTGTTCCTGAACTTCTTCCTTACATTCCTTCTAACCTTCCTGAAGAGCTTCTCCATTTAGTTGTTAGTTATCGTCATTTGTGCTTACACAGTTGTAAAATATTAAGCGTGATTCAAGAAGAAATATTGACATGGACCCCTTTAATTTAGACAACTTTTTGCTTTCATTCGAGGAGTAAGACATTCTCGTACCTCCCTAATTGTTTCTTTGTCCATTTCTCCTTGAATTCTTCATCCATCGCAATCTTCTCTTCAAATTCTTCTGGAGCGAGATAGTTCAGTGATGAATGGGGCCTCACTGAATTGTAGTCCTTGACTGCCATATCCATGTAATCACTGAATTCATCAAAGTTGTTGAAATCCCTGCTGTAGATGTAGTCTTCCTTGAAGTGGCCGAAGTATGATTCTATGTGTGCATCCTCCTCTGGTGTGTTCGGATGTATTGTGTTGTGATTGATTCCCAGCGTTCTAAGGTGATCCTCGTACTTCTTGGAGGTAAGCTGAGAGCCATTGTCTGACCTGATTCTCAGGTCCCTGATGTTTAGGTTTGGGAATACTGAGAATACAGCTGAATCTAATGCAGAAATCATCTCATCGCTCCTGGCTATCCTTGATGTCAGGTACCCCTTTATCTTCCTGGAACACAGGTCTAGGTAAGCTGTGAAATATACCCATCCTTCTCCATTTATGTAGACCTTGGTGAAATCCGTCTCCCAGAATATGTTTGGCCTTGAAACAACCAGGGGTCTTGGAACGCTCTTCATTGATCTCCTCCTGTAACTGTGAAGGAGATTCATTTCCCTCATGTGCCTCCTGATCTTCTTCCTGTTTATGATAAAGCCGGAGCGCCTTATCATTGCGGTCACCCTTCTAGTACCATAGGATGGTCTCTGAACTACAACTTCATTTATCCTTTGCACGATGTTACTGTCTAGAGCAATGTGTCTCTTCCTTGCCTTGTAATAGACAAGGGATCTGGAATACCCTAACAGGTGGCATGCCCTGTTGGTTGAGAAACCATGTGAAATAAGGTCACTCATTGCCTCCCTCCTCTCCTGGACAGTTGTATTTTTTTTAGAGTCTCATTGGCAACAGTCAGATCGCCAATGATTGTCTTTAGGTTCTCAATTTCCCTCTGCATCTGCATTTCCTTTGAAGATTTGCCTGATTCAAGTGCAGATGTGCCCCCAGCTATGAAGGCATCCCTCCATTTATATAAAGAGGAGAAGGTTACGTTGTACCTGCGACATATCTCCGCTATGGATGAGCTGCCTGATAGCGCTTCCATGACAATCCGTGCCTTCTCTTCCTTTGTCCTGTTTGATTTACCTGGCATCAACTATCCACCTCCCCTGTGTCTTATCGAGGTCCTTTTCTGGTCTGTGTGTATGTAAGCATGTCTCCACTATTAACTTGTCTAATTGTAATAGGGATCAGTACAGCTTCACTCCTCTTTGAACTATCTGACTCCAAGAGACTACTACAGGGACAATCCTGATGAGCTTCTATATATAAGGGAGGAGAAATTAAGGATTGGAAGAATGAAGAAGAGGAAGGAGAGAAACATGAAAAGAAGAAAAGGAGGTGAAATGGCAGGAAACGTATCTTAATTTATTTCGCGATTTGTCTCAAATTGAGATAAACAGTACAAAACGTATCAGTACTTATGCCGTATTTCCTTCACAGTTCAGAGACCTGAATAGTGCCTCCCAGTTCCTTCTGCACCATTCTCAGTTTCTCTTCCGGAGTGAAGACCTTTCTTCTTCCATTCTATGGGCACGAGACAAGCCATTACTAAATTAACTTCTCAGATTGTCCAGATATGTCAGAAACAATTCAAAAGAGCTGACAATAAAGAGATAAGGTCAAAGATTAGGTCAATTAATTTAGAGATAAAGAAAGAACTGAAAATCAAAAATAGACGCTATGGTATCTGCAAAAAAGATTAAAGAGGGGAAAGAGATTAAAGTCTATAGGAAAACAAGAGGGAAAATTTAATGGAAATCAATATCTACAGAAGATACAAGAGATTTAAAAAAGCCTACAGAAACGTCTTGTCTGTGATGTGGAATTTATATATTAAGAAAAGTGTTATAGATGTTATTTTGAGGGATGGTATTAGAGAAAAGCTCTCTCCTGGAGCTGCGTCTGGATGGGCTTTAATTACTGAAAAGTGTTATAGTTTTAAGGGAACGACGCTAGTACAAACTAATAGATGTCAGGCTATTAATAAAGAATTACTCAATGAATTTAAGAAACTATCAGATGTAGAATGGAAAGACTTGTGGCATTTATTGGCAAACGGTACAGAATTCCAAAAGGCAACAGATATCATGAAAAGTGTAGAAGATTTCAGAAAGAATGAAATGATTCAATATAAAACCGGTAAGGTTATAATTATGCATGGTTTAAGGGATAACGGAGACATTATAGATGTCTTTATTAATGAAGACTATAAGTTTCTAGAAGTCAAAGATAGAGTAGTCATAGATTTAGGGGCTAATATAGGCGATTCTGCAATATATTTTGCGTTAAACGGTGCTAAGAAGATAATTGCATTGGAGCCGTTTTATTATACATTTAGCTTAGCATCTCAAAATATAAAGGAAAACCATTTAGAAGATAAAATAGAGCTTCTCAATGCAGGATATGGTGTAGATGGAGAAATCCTTGTTGATGAAGATTTTAGGAATAATACTGGAACAAAATTAAGACGATCTAAAGCCGGAAAGAAAATTAGGGTATACTCACTGAAAAGCTTAGCTGAAAATTATTTACTTGACAAAGCTATATTGAAAATGGATTGTGAAGGGTGTGAGTATAACTTGTTAAATGAAGATAACTCAGTAATTTCCAAGTTTTCCAAAATTCAAATTGAGTATCATAGGGGATATAAAAGATTAGTGAAGAAGTTGAAAAATTCAGGATTTAACGTTGAATATATAAAACGCGATGAATCAAAGGTTTTTGGATATATTTATGCTTCAAGGTGTTGAATAGGCCTCCCCTTCGTACAACTGGAACAGAAATGAATATACTGAAGAACAAATAAAACCGTTCAATTTAGTGCTTCTTGGGGCCGAGGTTAATGGCGTTATTCCATGTTTACCTTATAGGAAAGAAAGTTCTGGAATCCTGCATGAAAAATTCGTAGATTACAGAACTGGTAAATCTTCTAACTAATTACCTTTCCCCTATAACAATTATTGGAAATAACGTAACTGGTTAGTCCCCTGTGCCTGATAATGGTATGTGACCAAATCTGGTAATAGAAACGTGAATATCCATGATATTGTATCTATGTATCGGTTCGATTTCTTGCAGAAACCCCAAGGGACCAGGAAGAGATAGACAGTCTCTCTGAGGAGAACAGGAAACTTAGGGAGGAGAACGAGCGCCTCAGGAGGGAAATTGAGGAGTACAAGAAGAGGCATCCAACAACAGTGGGCATCAAGAACGGAAAGGCGTACTTCATAATGGATGAACATCCCAAAAAGGAGAGGAGCAACAGGAATCCGGGAGCACAGATCGGTCACAGGGGGCACTTCAGGAGAATTCCTAAGATAACGGAAAGAGTCACACTGAAGACATCAGAATTTTCCTGTCCAATATGCTCCTCTCCCCTTGTCAGGAAGGGCATACGGAGGAGGGTGATAGAGGATATCCCTCCCATTGTGCCAAGTGTGATTGAATATAAAATAGAGAGGATGTACTGCAGGCATTGCAGGAAGACATTCGAACCTGATGTTCCCAATACACTCCCTGGTGCCAGATTGTCATTGAGAACAATGCTCATCACCGCATACCCGAAGATAGGTATTAGGATGAGCATAGAGACCGTTTCCACAACGATGAAGGAGATGTTCGGGGTTTATGTTTCAGAGGGCGAGGTGCAGGACATTCTCTACCAGCTCTCAGATGCACTGGGCAAGGAATATCTCAGCCTTCTTGATGATATAAGGAGAGCACCTTCCCAACACACCTATAAGAGGATTATGGGGGAATCCAAAGGGGTAAGAGTTTTATCATCAATTTTTCAGCCATTTATCAGGTTCCAGTGGAACTTACCCTCTCCCCGTGTCCTGACAATCTCTGCCTGTACGGTTTGTGATTCTTCATGATGGAGAAAACATGGTACAGTAGCCTCTTTCCAACAATGTTGTATGCCTGAACAGGCTTCTTGCCTCTTCCGATCTCACAATTGAATATGTCCAGGAACTCCCTGTTCCTGTGATTTACCAATGATACTGCAGATTCATATGCTGCATTAGAGAAGTATGGATTCCTCACCTTGGAGGAACCTGCTGCACGATATTTCCCTCCGCTCCCCTTCATCCTGGGGACTCGCCCTCCGAATGACTGGAGTTTGAGGGCGGAGGAAAACTGCCCTATTGGACCTATCTCCGATACTATTGCTGCTGCATTCATACGACCTATGCCATCTATGTCGTCTATCCTCTTGACATCCTCATTGTCCTTCGTTGCATCTAGTATCTCTGCCTCTATCTCCTTGATGGCGTTCAGCTCTGCCTTTAGTCTCTTGACGCTCTCCCTTATCCTGAATGCATAAACGTCTGAGACATCGGGTATCCCTATGGAGTTTTTCGCAAGATCCAGGATTCTTTCAGCATCCTCTCTCTTGTAATGGTTCCTGCTGCATTTCCTCATTGTGCTGAGAACGTTCTCTAATCCAGACTTCAGTATGTTTCCAGGAATGGAATATTTCTCCATCATGGCAAGGGACTTCTTTGACGTAATATCTGGGAACATGTTGAGGAATTCCGGGAACACGCACGCAAGGTCTGCTGAGATCCGGTTGATTACCCTTGTTATGTTCTTCTTCACGCTCTGGAGGGGTCTCGTGATGCTGGAAACATCATCCCATACATGTGGAACCTTACCTGGATCTCCAGGAAGCCATGGGGTGGATGCCAGCATGTGGCAGTCGACCTTGTCAGACTTGTGCTTGCCAAGGTTTGATATTGTCCTGGCTGAGTCTGTCACCCTGGCATCAACGTAGTACACTACATATCCGCTGGACTCAAGGAAGTGCTGCAGCGGGAGGTGATACGTTCCGGTAGGATTAACGTATACCCCCCTCACAGAATCTCTGTTGCTCCTCTCAACGACCTTCAGCTTCTCAAGAAGCTCTCCGAATCCTTTCCTGTCGTTGTTTATCTGACTTCTCCACATGACCTTTCCCTCATTGTTCTGCATCTCTACCTGGTGTGTCTTTGACATGGACCCCTGAAATTTGTACCATTTTTTGAGTTCATTCGAGGAGTAAGACATTCTTGTACCTCCCTATCTGTTTGTCCAACCATTTCTTCTTGAAAACACTGTCCATGGTGATCTTCTCTTCAAATTCTTCTGGAGCGAGATAGTTCAGTGATGAATGGGGCCTCACTGAATTGTAGTCCTTGACTGCCATATCCATGTAATCACTGAATTCATCAAAGTTGTTGAAATCCCTGCTGTAGATGTAGTCTTCCTTGAAGTGGCCGAAGTATGATTCTATGTGTGCATCCTCCTC
>JAKAUD010000088.1 GCA_021827885.1 Thermoplasmata archaeon
AATATTGCCTCAAGATGGCCAACAAGGTTCGGTTTTAAAATTTTAATGCGAGTATCTCAACTCTTTTATGATTTAATAATAAGTGAAACACCATGTGGCATGGAAAAATTTATACAGTTTCTTGGTCATAAAAATAAGCTAACGACAATACCAGACGGATACGACCAAGACATATTTCAAAAGATAGGTTATAGCGATTCAAAGAGAGAGAAAATCATCATAACTGCTTCACGGATTGATAGGCCAAAGAACATAGAATCTCTCTTAAGATCCTTTGTGCCCCTAGCTAATGTCTACCCAGATTGGAACCTGGTCATAGCTGGTAAAGTCGACGATAATGACTATTTCGAGGAATTGGTCTCATTTACCAAGGCCAACAATATTAGCGAAAGAGTAAGTTTTCTTGGTCATCTCAACCCTGTTGAATTAAGAAAACAATACTTACTGGCTTCCATTTTTGTCACATTATCTTTTAAAGAGAGTTTTGGTATAGCTAGAGTAGAGGCAATAGCATCCGGATTACCTGTTATTACAAGTCCAGCTGGCTGCGGAGAGTTTTATGGACAGAACGGTGCAGTCTTAGTATCTCCTGACGACAATTTAGAAATTACTCGCAAACTTTTGGAACTTATTCGAAATGAGGGAAATCGCGAGGAAATTGTGAGAAATCTTCAAAAAATAATCAGGAGCTGGAAAGAAGTTGCGAAAGATATCGTTGACAAAACATATCCATCTTTAAATTGTGAATAAATAAACTTCAATTCAGGAATACCTTAGGATATGAATGAGAGACTTATGGGGCAGCAGATTATTCCCTTGATTAAGATGGAATTCTTATATTTGCTGATTTTTGTCAAAACATATCATATTAGAGTAAAGTGAATACCATGCTTTAGAGTTAATCCGGCTCAAGCTCTATGCTGTCGCTATGGAAGGTGTGGGTCTCTCTTTTGAATTGGATGTTCATAAGCTCTTCCTGAACTTTACTGAAATAGATGAAGAAGGAAATATAAAGGAAGAGTGAGGCACAAAAACCAGTGAAAATGCAAGGACTTACGTGAAAGATGAATAGAAAGCATAACATGCAAATCGCCAGTAATGAACGAGCATGGTCGAAAATTATGGGGTCCTTGCATGGTTTGTGCGACAGCCGAGTTATCTTCCAATGTAATGTAGCTAGTGCTCACGCTGTATTATTTTAACCTTGTCTGCGCCTCAAGCTTATAGTTAAAAAAATAAATTACTAATATATTCCTTAGTTACTTATGGAAAAAATTAGAAAGGAAGATGCAAAAAAAGCAATTTCAACAGAAGACGCTCAATTACAGAACTGGAAGATAATCAGCAACAAACAACTAAGAAAAAAATTTTCTCTTAAAAATGACTCCACAGGATTGGATGTTAAAGATCTGATTCTCTCTTTTTTTGAGCATACTTATAAAAATTATTTAATTTGGATGGCAAAACGTTACTATTTTTCCCGACACCCTAAAAGTAATGTTAGCTTTGAAAGAATATACAAAAATATCACTATAGACATTGGAAAATATTCATACAGCGGGAGCCCAATTAGAATATATGTACCAAATCCCCTGTACAGGTATACAGTAGAAATAGGTAGTTTCTCGCACATTGGTGAAAATCTACAAATTATAATTAGTCGGAATCACACTCCGGATTTGGTCTCTAATAACTTGCAGACATTATTTTTGGACTGGAGAATAGACGATGATTATTATAACTATTATAAAGAAGAATATGGGGATATAGAAATTGGCCACGACGTTTGGATTGGAAACGACGTAACGCTTCTTGGGGGAATAAAAATAGGTAATGGATCAATTATAGGGGCAAAAAGTCTTGTAAATAAAGATGTTGAACCATATTCTATAGTTGCCGGGATCCCAGCGAAATTCATCAAGTATAGATTTGACAGTAACATAATCAAAAAACTCCAAGCAATAGCTTTCTGGAAATGGGATGACCGAGAAATACTTTCTAATTTATCGAGGTTTTACAATGTGAACGAATTTATTGAAAGATACTTCGATAAAAACGAGTAGTAACTCCTTTTGCAATATATATAACATTATAACTTTCCAGTTGTGCTGAACAAATCTTGCTATCTCTTACCTTCCCTTATTCTTGGCCTTATTTTCCTCATCAGATCCTAACCCATCTCCATGACCGCTCTGTTTACCACCGATTCATTTAGTTGTAGCTTCAGATTCTCTGGTATCCCTCGGCTTCAAGGTCTTCAGGGAATCTGCTCACAAGGTTCTCCACCAAGCTTACTCTTCACCGCTTAGAATTTGCTCTCTATTCCAGGTCATATCACTCCATAATCAATGTAGTCTGAACACGATCAGTATACCTTCTCTCGGTTTTCTTTATGACTTTACTCCGGTATTTAGATTCCCTGCATTTATAATGAGAAGCGTTCGTCCTTATCTATATCACTGTAATAGCCGGTTTAGCACCGATTTGATGCATCAGTCTGCAGAGATCATCTGTGTTGAATGCACCGTCACCACAGAATCCTTTCATTACAGCCTACCTTATGTGTCCGGATGCAGTTTAAGGTTCCATTGGTCAAGAATCCTCGTGGTATTCCCGAAGAGGAAGAATCGGATCGAGACATCAGGATTCTGCAAGAGATTGTTGCACAATAAGATGCTTTTGAATGCATAGGCTACTTATGTCCTGGAGTCGAGTGCCTCCATAATGTTTATATTAAGAATCAGATATTCTATAGCTTATCATGTTTTACAGAGGTGTGGTTCAAGATGAAGGTAAGAAAGAAGTTGTTAAGACTCTCTTTTTTTTCTCTCATAGAAGTCACAATGATATATTCAATGGAACCTCTGTTTATGACGGCGAGTTATTGCGAATGCTAGAAAGTGAATTCAAACTTGATTTTGTGGAGCCGGATTTCGGGTCAAAGGACCGGAATAGGACAAGCGACCTTAATTTCAAATCTCTTGTTAGTTTGTTATTCAGAGTTTATATTAAACAGCTTAAATGGTACTTCATTAACCTTAAATGTAGGGATCACAGAAAAACTGAAAAAATGATGATGTTAGTCGAAGATATATATAGCTCCCCGATACCATTGATAATTAGTATTGTATTTGACGTAAAGTTCATTTATCGCGCTGCTGATTTTGGTAAAGCATATTATAACACACTCTCAATAAAAAATAAGATATTTAAGCTATTTTATCCGTTGACAAGAAGAGTGCTAGAACATTTTGTTATAAAAAAGGCTACTATTATTATCTGCCCATCTCAAAGAACGAGAGAAGATATTATTCTAAAATATGATAACCTTGAATCTAAAGTTATCGTCTTGCCCTATGTGAAAAAGGAGAAAAAGGTTAACGTTGAAATGAAAAGCGTTAAAGACGCAGTATCTAAAGTAAACGTTGTTCTCTTGGGGGATTACAGATACCCACCAAACCATCTGGCAGCCAAATTTGTATTAGACAATGTTGTAGATAAACTCAAATCAGACGAAGAATCCTTCAATTTGTATGTCGTCGGCCCAACTTCAGATTTATTGTTAAAATCTAGTCACAAAAGCGTAAAGATTTTGGGACCATTGAAAGATCTAGATGACATACTTTTGCGCAGCCACATAGGACTTGCACCAACAACAACCGTAGGGGGATTGAGCATGAAGATTGTAGATTATTTAGTGAATGGATTAAGAGTAATAGCTACCCAAGAGGCATCCGCTGGAATCGTTCCAAATAGTCAATTGAAGGTTGTTCCTTTAAAGGATTTTTCACAAGCTATTGACGCCGAAATTTCGGATTTACTTCAAAATGGATTTAATCGTTACATATCGCTAGAAGTAATTGAAGAATACATGTCGGATAAGTGGGAGAAAAATCTAGTAGCAAAGCTTAAGAAAGTTTGAAAACCTGAAATCGAGTCGAATTTTGTTTAATCATAACTGTATATCTATCCATTTGCTAAATGACACATTCCTTTTGCACTCTTTCACTCCTGGTGGAGAAGAACGTTGCGTCCAAGAATATGGCGATGTCCCTCTTCTCCAATGCTCTTAGAGGTCCTTTTACTTATTTCAGGAACAGCGATATCTGTTATTCTTGACATGGTGGATTCGCTGTACTTGTTGTGAAACAGTTCTTCTAGGATCTCTGCCATCTTCCCTGTTGAAATGCCCTTCGAGTCATGGATACAACAGGATTGTCTATTCCGATGTTGCGCTGATATGGTTCAAACAGGGCTGTCCGGAATTCATTGCACCTGTCTCTTGGCACCCTGAGATCATTTATTTTCCCATATCTTGTCCCTATGTCCCTCTCGTAATATCCGTTCCTCTGGCCTTCCTTCTGTTCAAGGAAGGCCTAAATCTCTCTATGGAAACGCCATAAACTCCTTCACCGTCGATCTTACAATCTCAGATATCACTTTATCAAGCTCTTTCAATGTTTATTGCCTCCCGGGTGGTTCATGGAGACATCCTTTTCTCTTTCATGAAATTTCTCTCATGATCTGGGACTGATCCCGGTTACTCTTACGCAAAATTCGGTATACTATCTGGTGTATCTGCAGGAAGAAGTTCTTATGTAAAGCAGCACCCTTATCGTGAATGTTTTGAGCTCCTGAACTATGAATAGTAAACTTTTACAAGATTAACTTCCAGACTCTTCAATTAAATGTTGCATTGACGCTGCTTGCCTTTTGAGAACGCAGTGCGAACTTGGAAATAATGAAATTATGAAAGACGATCGTAAAAACTTCTACTGAAATTAAGTGTTGCTATTTTAGTACTTTCTACTTAGATTGTTATAATAAAAGTACAGTTTAGAAGAAATTGAACCAAAACACGTGCTCATAAATAAACCAATTAGGGTCAAAAGTCTTCCCTGCGGCATGTAATATCTAAAGTATCTTAGTAAAGTGAGATAGTCACTTAGGCTGAATTTTGAGTGTTTTCTTTGTGAAAGCATCTGATATATTACTTTCCAGCCTAATCCATTGTACTTTAAGTAATCTCGCAAATCATTATCCGAAATAAGACCCTCTATGATACCATACTCATTTATGTAAGTGAGGGCCAATTCAACTCTCCGACTTAAAAATTTTTCATAATCGCCAGAGAATTGCGTCATGCTATTATGCACGCGAAATTTTGTAAGTATATCAGAGTCTATCAAAGTAACGGAACCTTTAGCAAACGATAAAAAAAAGAAAAAAATGTCCCACGATGCTTTTAGTGATTCAAGTTCTTTTAAGTATGGAAGATAGAATTTTTTAAGTATACTAATTGAGCTGTCATTATGGTATCCTTTATACTTAACCATTTTAGAAATGACATTCAAATCTATCTTTTCGTTAAACGAAAATATCGTCTCCTGTGGATTCAAATAATATGGAATTTTAATCTCCTTGCCATCCAAATCTATCGTTGCGAAAGCGTTATGATAGTAAACGAGATTTGAAACAGTATTAAAATAATACAAAACCTTCTCTAGCTTGTTAGGTGAAAAGAGGTCGTCATCGGCAAGCATACATACTATTTTTCCCCTGCTTGCTTTTATACCTATGGAAATTTTCCTCCCAGCATTAATTTCATTAGTTAAGATGCTCACCATAGAATGCTCAAAAGCATAGCGGTCTAGGGCGCAATCTTCAAAATTTTTTACTATAATAACTTCGTACATAGACTTATCTACAGACTGATTAACTAATGATTCAAGGGCTAATTTCAGGAACTGACGACGATCGTGTGCAATCACGATAACAGAAATTATAACATTACCTGTCTCACTTGGTAAAGTATCGCTTGCCATCACTACTAATTAATATATGACAAGTAGCTTGTAAACCTTTTTGGCCCCAAAAACTCCTTATTGGTAAAATATAAGTCCGCATTTCCACTATTCCAGTTCATAGAGATTGCGTATGAAATTTCAAAAAGCTTTATGCAATCTTCAGCTACCTAATATAAAAATCACTCAAAAATTTATAAACGACAGAGAACAAGGTTTAGAAAAATACTCTCCTGAATCTTGTGCAAGAGGATCTGGTGCTATCCCGAACCGCGACGAATTTCATGAAGAATGGAAGTATAACACCAGAAGCGACTGGGGATGCATTAAACACAGGAAGAACCTGATAAAGTAATTTTTAAAATTTTAAGGTTCACAATGAAGCAATTCATGATCTTTTCGAGAGAGATTAAGGCTTTCTTGGGTAAAAATGATAGGCAGAAGGAGGGCTATCAGATTCTGTCTGGAAACAAGATTAGGTGATTCAAATAGCCTGAGAAGGCCAAGAGGCACTCAAATAAATGAAACTTGGAGCAGAGATCGTTAAGGGTATTTTGTATGCGCAAGGTCGATGTTATATCAATGGAGAGGTATTAGTGTCAATAAAATCTGCGGCTTTCAAGACGTCATTAAGCCTAATTTCTATCTTGGGGGAAAGCAGCAAGTGCTTGTACTACGAGTTTCCCTAATGTTTGTTCCTCATACTCTTTTCAAGAACGCTTAAGCACGTCAGCGCAGTTCACGTTACGTTAATCTTTAAATATTTTATCTGTTAACAATGAGTTAGTACCCACATCTCTGCTTAAGTTAAATGCGAAAGCCGTATTTGTCCCGTCAGGTTTAGTATCATTAATCAAATATCTAGCTCCAGTCGGTAGATCCATTATCAAATAGTCAAATCTAATTTTGTTTGTATAAAGAGAACGGATTGTTTTTTCCTTATAACTAGATTTCCTAGCAGTAACGAGGACTACTACGTCTGCGTCAGCTATCTTTCTAAATAGGTCAGTTATCCCAGGTAATGGTTTTTCAGCATCAACGTTACTTTTCAGGTATCCATTATGTTCAAATATCACCCCATCAATATCAATAAACCAAGTTTTGCCATTTTTTTTGATATCTTCATGATCCATATTTTTCAATCATCTCCGAAAGTAATTCCAAACCGTGAAAATATGATCCAATCATGGAGTCGACATCATTTATAAAGTATCCAGATAGGGACAGCCATATCAGGGAATGTATAATCTCAATATCTCTTACAAAATTTACATTACTATTGTTGAACAAGGACCATGAATCTTCAAAGCCAGATGATTCTATCTTAATAGTAATTTCTTCCCCTTGGAACCGAACTTCGAAATTCTGAGAATTAAACTGGTCATAATTTCCAACTGTGGAATAGTATAGTTTTGCAAAATCATACCGGGGGTCTCCGAATATCTTTGAATTACCAAAAGTTCCTCTTGGGTCAATAAATTTAATTTCCTTGTCACTCATAACTAAGGTGTTTGAAAATGTCGGGTCTCCATGAATCGGACAAAATGATTGGATTGAAGAAAGTTTATTATATAAACTTATTACAACACCTGGCTCATCCGGATTCAAAGCTTCAATTTTTCTTCCATTAATAATAAAAGTCTTTTTTGAGTTCAATTTTAACATTCTTGTTACAGGTCTAATTCTGTCCAATGTTTTATCAACATACACTTTGTAGAGGTCATCTGACCGAACTGGAAATGTTGCAATTGAATGCACTTCTTCTAGCCTTTTAATAATGTTTTTCACTAAAATCGTTTTGTCTTTTTGACTCAAACCTTTAATTTGATGGGGATGCACACCCATGATTCTTTCTAACTTAAGTGGTTCAAAGCTTCGAATTTTGGGAATTCCTGTAAATCCACTGTTCTCCATATAGTGATACCAATTTATCTCATCTTCCAAAAGATGTTTAAATTTTGGATCTGAAGCGCGTTTTGTAATTTCATCATCTTCCACTTCTATATTATTAAAAAAGCGAGAGACAGGGAATTGGGATTTAAAGGAGAGGTAACTGTCAAAAGTACCGATCTCACGCACCGAATTAACTAATAACGGAAAAAATTCTATATTACTTCTACTAAGAAACCTGACGAATTCGCCATCACTTGGTAGAGCTGAAAGGAAACTCTTATTCTTGAATATGAACATTCCAATGACACCGTTGGAGTTGGTATCTCTCTCTGTAAATTTACCCTCTTCAAAGGAGTATCTACATCTGTTAGAATTAGTTAAGCCTATGTAGTTTCTGTTTTCATCCAATTCTAAGATTGGAGAAAGATAAAAAAGGTCGGCCCATGTAATCGCGAACGAATTTCCATTTGGAACAAATTCCAAAGCTTTACTTATTCCAGCATTTGTACCTTTTCCTTCTGCTTTAATTATGTCATACTTAAAATCGGGGTTAAGGACTTCTAGGTAACTTTGCAATATGTCTATTTTGTAATCGCCAATTATGTGTAAAATTGCATCCGGAAATGCTACTGATATTGTTTGTAGAATAGTGATACCATTAACTGAAATTAGGCATTTTGGTTTATTCTCAGTAAGTTTACCCATTCTGGTCCCTTTCCCACCAGCTTGAACAATCACGTGCTTTATCATGGGTTACACCACTGTCTTACCTAATTCCCCACCTGGATGATTCCTAACAAAATCTGCTTTAGAGTATCCTTTTCTATAACTTATATCAACAGCAATTGAGTCTAGAACCGCAGCAAAAAGCATGTTAGATGCAATCGGGGCAAGATTGAACTGGTCACCTTCTTGTTTCACATCAACGGAAATTAATACTTCAGATAATTGAGAAAGCAAGGATTTTGAATTTGAAGTGACTCCAATAATCCTTGTAAAACCTGTATTTCTAAGAGTTTTTAAAAAAAGAATTAGCTCTGAAGTGTTTCCACTTTTAGAAATTGCGATTACACAGTCATTTTCTGAAAATATCCCCATGCTTCCGTGAAGAGTGTGAACTGGGTCTATAAATATGCTTCGAATGCCTAAGGAATCATACGTAGATGCAACTCTTGAGGCCACATACATGTTTTTGCCCACGCCAGTGAAATAGCATATCCCATGAAGATTGCTAATAACGTCAATAGCTCTATTAACATTTGTAAAGAGGTCAGCCTGTTGGAACAAACTAGTGAAACTATCTAATTGAATTTGCAGACTTTCCCTAAAATTCATTCCAAGGACTATGATATTTATATATTAATTTTTTTCTGGAAAAGTAGTGATTCCACATTTAGCATGCCGTATAACTATTGTTATACAGCAATTAATCTCAGGAATTCACTTATCTGGAAAAATCTCCATGAGTGCAAATGCCGGAACTTTCTCCTCCCCTGCTTTTCCTCTGAGGTCAACATCCTCGCTAATCAGGCTAAGTTTTTCTCTGTTACACACA
>JAKAUD010000099.1 GCA_021827885.1 Thermoplasmata archaeon
TGCTGCATTTCGGTCCCTGGTCAAATCAATAACAGTAATCGAATACTTCGTTTCTGCCTCTGAAGTGCTTAAATATAGCGCATCCCAGTTGATTGTACCAAAAGTTTTCAGATTGTTAACGAACTTGAGCAAACGCGTCTTTCCTACACTATTCTTTCCAACAAATATGTTGATTCCTGGAGATACCGGGATTTCAGGAGATTCTGCAAATCCTTCTAGTCCTTTCACTTTCAATGTCAGCAAAGTGTCCATGGCTTTTTTCAAGACGACCATTAGATTATTCCGTGCCTTATCTTAAACCTTTCAACTTTTTGCCACCCGTACTTCCCAGAGAAACCAAAGAAAAGATTCAAACGAGTAGTACCTATCACTGTATACCTCACCTCCTCTTAGCTCATAACTAGTAAGGGAGTATACCGTAGTAAGGGGTATTACTGTAAATATAGAACCTCGTTGGTTTCCGAAACAGTTGGGGGTGAGATCTTGGAGAGTCAAACCATTCCATTAGTTACGGCATTCCTGACCAGTTTCAACACTTCAAAATTCTTCTTCAATTTGTCAATTATGACATCTATCGGTTGTTCGGGATCTCCCGTAATCTTGAACGGGAACTTAGTTCTCCCACTGAAGATGACTCGGGAACCTTCTGGTATTTCCTCCACCTTCACCTCCACATCCTCGCCCCACGATGATATGGAAAACCCCGTGGAAAATGTAATCTCCCTCAAAGCTGAGTCCTTGAACATGACCTTTACGTCCCCTCCGATCAGACTCGAAAGGAGGTAGCCTCTTTCAAATATGCCGGTTAGAAGTGAAAAGACCTCATCCGGGTTTGCGTTCAGGTCTACGTAATTTTCTGGGTTCACTCTTTACTATCTGTGCCAGACTTATTAATGTTGCCTCATCGCAACTTTCCCTTTGAGAAACCAAACTATCGTCATCCTTGGATACTGAAAGTCCCTTTTTGACTCTCGATATCGTACCCCGCGCATTTTCCCTGGGAAGTTTACCTTACCCTCCGCATTACTGTACCCGGTACAGTAAATGTCTATCCTGCCTAAAGAGTTTAAAATAGTACCTGCACGCTAGGTCGGTGCTCCCCCTCCCTTGTAGTACTTGCAGATAATGTCTCCCGCTTTCAAATCCAGTCTCTTGAACCCCACCTGATAATCTATTTCTTCGGATTTCATACAACATTAGACTTCTGAGATCAATTTCTTTGTCAAGTTGCTATCACTCAGAACATATCTGTCATCTGTTTTCAGTACAATCTTCCGGTCCATCAAAAATTTCAGGTGAAATGCCACCGTGTTGGGGCTCATCCCGGTATTGAATTGACCCCTGACTGTATTGACTAATTCTGCCCAACTCATTTCCTTCTTCTCTATTAACCCCTTCAATATCACCACCCTTTTCTCGTTCCTTAGTATCTGCATGATCACTTCATGCTCTGTCTTCGCCTCGACATCTTCCAGTTTCTTCATCTCTTGTTCTTCTTTTTTGATTGCCTCTTTGAACTCCTCCACATCCCGCCTTTCGTTCCGAACTCGGATCCTCAGACCGGCGCACCGCATGCTCTTCCTATTTCCCCTGCACCGTCGAACCTGGCCCTGGAGGTACTCCAGGTCCTCCTGATGAAACTCCAGACGCTGCCGGTAGAAACGAATTTTTGACTCGATTTCCTCTTTTGTTCTTTTCCCAGTGTGGCCCGCTCCCATCTCTACTCCCCCCATACCCTACTTATCGCCTCCTTGATCCTCCCCTTCAGTATTCCCACAACCTCATCCTGCTCCCCCTCCGTCATGTCCCTGTTATGGCTGTCGTAATAAGTATGTAGAATGGAACAAAGGGTAAAGCCCATGACGTAGCAGTAATATTCCCTCTTGGTAACTTCTCCTAGCCTTCTCTCAGTGGTTGTACGGCCCTTAATCAGGTCCTTGTCTAAATCCCTCAGAGTTATCTCAATATAGGCTCTATCCTCATCGTTTAGCATAGCTATGGTTCCAAAAATTCTATTTGCTCACGGAGAAAATAATCACTTCCAATGCCTGCGTTGAATTTACTTATGGAATTGAACAGTACCCTATCCCCCTTTAACATAAACTTTCCTGCATCATCATCAAAAGAGATGATTGTTCCCTCGATTCCATAGCCATATCTGTATCTGCGTTTCACCTTATTATATCCCGTTGTCTTGTCCCATCTTACTGCACATGCCTTTCTCCCTATCCACCAAACGTCATCGATAGCAGATATTGTGCTTAACCAAACTTCTATTGAGTCAGTCATCTTCTGGAACACATCTTCTGCGGGTTTCACCAACTTTAGTACTACCACATAGTTTCGCTCATTGATTTCCTTAAACTCGTAACCAATAGCCTTAAATTCGTAGTATTCAAAATAAGTTGTCTT
The DNA here is from genome assembly GCA_021827885.1 of Thermoplasmata archaeon. Next base: position 2,413 of record JAKAUD010000099.1, read on the forward strand.
TCTAATGATGTTATCCCTTTCGTGCCATACGTGGACTACCTTGACTTTGTTCCCAATGCTGTTCCAAAGTGTCTCGAATTTTTCTCTGTTAATGTTTATGGGCCTTCTTTCAAAATGGTGCACGTATCCCATTTCTATTCCTCCCATACCCTATCTATCGCCCCCTTCACCTTCCCCTTGATGATCACAATAATAGATGAGATTTTAAAGAATAAAATTGTTTCGCCGTGCAGCGCTAGACTAGTTCACGAGCCATATCCATATGGATATGAGAGTTCACAACCAATGCCCGCTACAAGCTCAGATACTACTTTCATATCCGGTTTACACTTCCCTAGGAAACAGAATCTCTCAATCCAACTACTGTTGATATGAAGTTATCTCTCCGGAACTAGAATACCACAAAACTTGACAATTCATGGCTCTTTAAATGGGAGTGAGGAGAATCGAATCCCAAAACCCTGCGAGCAGTTATATACCATACTTCAGGAACCGACAGAGTAACTTGACGAAATACCCCAAATTGTCAAAGTGGATCCAATTAAAGCAAGGACTGTAAACACTGAATCGATTATACATACATAGACTCGCCATCAGACTTAATCACTCTAAAGGAGTTATTAGAAATCCTCATATTTGTTTCAGAAACTATATATAAACTGATCCTTTGATTTAACCATGAATAAATGGTTCCTTTTCAATTCAGCTATAAAGAAGAAAACACTTTCACTGTTCCTAACGGTTTTGATGGTGTTATCCTCTTTTGGAATACTTACCGTGATGTCTTCTCCCTCAGCCGTTCAAGCACCCATTTCCCTTTCCCCCTTTGAATCGAGCCAATACTCCTTTTCATCCATCACCCTCCCCTCCAACTGGGCCACGGTTACTGCCCTAGCCTCTTCCCAGAGTGCGGTCTTCTTAGGAGGTAGCTCAGCTAATGGTGATGCGTTATTTGGATACTATACCGTAAACGGAGATTTTGAGGAGTTGACGAATTCTCTCCCTTCGGACCTGACTCAACTCCACACCATTGCGTATGGTGGAGGGGATGTGTTGATCGGTGGTCAAAATGGGTCTGGAGCGTCCCTTGTAGTGTATCAAATCTCTTCAGGAAATTTCATTGATCTGACACAGTCTCTGAGGTCTCAAATCTCCGCATCACTCGACGTCAATGGGATCGCATATGATGGTAGCGAGTTCTTGATAGGAGGAGCGACTAATTGGTATTCCCTGATAGGTTTCTACACTCCTGGGAGTAATTCATTTCAGTCCCTACAAAGTAATATACCTGGATATTTTGCTTCAAATGCCGTAGTCTGGGACGGCAAGGATTTTCTGATAGCGGGAGCAGGGGTAGGACCCGGGGGGTCACCGGGCACCCCTCCAAAGCTAGGTTACATCACAACAAGTGGAACCTTTAAGGATATCAGTAATTTACTCCCTTCCGATGTGGGGGTCATGTGGAGTGCAGCCTTCGACGGAACTCAGATTCTGATCGGAGCCCAGAACTCCAACACCGGAAATCTCGTTCTCTTTCTCTTCAACCAATCTACGCAATCTTTCAAGAACGTGACGATGAACTTTCCACCCAATCTCAATATGTTTCCCTTGAGTATTGCCAATTACACCAATGGGTTCATCATTGGAGGGGAGGCAGGCAATTCAGAATATCTGGCAATAGTAAGCGAAGCTGGCAATCCTTCCAATATTTCGCAGGCAATTCCTACCGGAACTTCTAACATACGGTCTGTATTAGCGGACGATTCTCAGGTCTGGGCGGGCGGTTCATATTCAAACGGTGAAGCCTTCTTTGGAGTTTCCAACATCACCGGAGGAAGCTCTCTCAGACAAGCAACTGTCAATCTTCTTCCATATTATGGAAACGTAGCAAATCTCCCCGTGGTAGGCACAGCGGCTACCCAGATAACTCGATTTGTCTACACTTCTGTTGGTCTTTTGACAATGAGTCCTGACCTGTGGGATGTTTCCGATACTTCTGTGGGCAACATCACTATGTCTGCGGGAGAGGTGGCAGGAGGAGACGTAACAGCACAGATCCACTTTACTGATGTGACGGATAAGGGTCTGGCAAAGTTTGCAGTAACCGGTTACCCTAGTTTGTCGTATGGATTTGCAGTAAATGGAGGCACGGTTTCTACGGGTTCTCCTTCTTTCGAACTTCCTAACCAGATGAATAACTTTTCTTCTCTCAGGCTTACGACGAGCTACTCAGTTGCCCCGCACAGCACTCCCATGGATTTTTCATATGATATCTGGATAACCAAGGCCAACAAAACTTTAAAAATGACCTCCAACGATGTGGAACTGATGCTGTACCTCTATGATGCAAACGATATGACATTTGGATGGTCACTCTTTGGTAAGGGAACCTATACGACTCCGGGAATCGTGGACGGTGTTTCGACTACCATCACTTGGACAACTTACGCCCCTCCGACTGGAGGCACCGGGGCTAAACTCGTTATCTTTGCGATCACAGGAGTTGGTACGGGAGTTAGTCTGAAAAATGCTACGGTGAGCATCGACCTGATGGATTTATGGCCTGATGTGGAGTCTGTTCTTAACAACCTGGGAATGAAAGTTAATTCTTCATACTACCTAGAAAATATAGACCTTGGGTCAGAATTCGAACCTGAGAACTGGTGGCTCTGGTGGGACCCTTGGTCCCATCCAACTGCAGATTATTCCTTTAGCATCTCCCAATACAGCATAAAGGTGGAATATATTTGATTCGTCTAACACGTGCCTACACTTTGACTTACGAACCACTATAAAATTAACTCTATGTTAATTTGACTGGAAATTTCTCTATGACCTCCAAATAACTAAGTACTCAAAAACCAATCATGTTGGAGGGGCGAAATATCTGACTAGCTCCGTCTCAACTGCTAAAGCGAGAGATCCATCATCACTCGGGTCCTACATAATCTCGATAGCATTTGATTTAACAGGGGAAGTACGCTATAGAAAGCATTATAAATTTCTAACAAAGGTCATAAGTAAGAAGAAGAACCAACTTCAAAAGATAGATATTGAAAAGCTAATAGAGTTAGATACCTCAGATATTCAATCCCTGCAGGATTGGGAACTGAAAAAAGACGATAGTTGGATGATTCAAGAGGGTTTTATTGATGGAGCTAAGGATGACGATATCCTTTATAGATTATTTGTCAGGAAGAAACATCTTTTGACTGACAAAGGCAGGGAAGGGTTCATGCACATCAGACTTGGAAGTTATAGCGGAAGAGCTTACCTCTTCAGAGAAAATCAACCAGTTGATAGCTTTCCATTGAAATTCACAGTTTACTTCAGCTATCAGTTGGATACTAATCCAAACGATCCAAATGCTATTGGACTAGGGAGGAAGAATCCGAAAGTCTGGCGAGAATCGGTAATCACTCTACTTGCTGAAAGTGAAGATCAAAACTCTTTGCGGACACTCTGCTTTCTTGAATCTTCAAGTAGATTGGCCCTAAGAATTGATGAAGTCGTAACAGGGCTAGACTTTAACGAAGATGAGAAAAAAGAATTCTCAGATGTAATGGATGAATACAAGAGAAAGATTGAAAAGACATCAACGCAAGCATCTGTCGACCTAGGAAAGAATTCCGAGGGCTCTACTACTGATTATGTCGCTTCAATTTATGCGGTGTTAACTGCAGTGGCATGGGTCAAAATTGCAAAGAAGGTAAGAACCAGAATATGGAAATTTAGGCTAGGCAAGGGAAAAAGACGATTCTTAAATGGAAAGAATTTCGTTGTAAGGTTAATGGAACTTCAAAATTACCTGTCTTACAGCTGTAAGCTTATCAAAAGGGACTGCTTGTTTGGAGCTCCAACAGATGCTTACACGTTGCAGGCAGACAAGAAGAAAACAACCGAGAATATTGCAAAGGCACTTGAAGAAACAAGTGACATCCACTCGACAGAACAAAACCTTAGAAATATTGAATTTTTCAGAGCTAACTATAGAGATAGTTGGGATGACGGAGATTTTATGTTCAAGAACAAGGCACTGGGCGTAACTTCAGCTCTTGACAAAGAATTTCTTAGTGGCAACACTTTCACTACAGAAACCGGAAGCAGGTGGTATACTTCATGGTTAGTGTTACTTTCAGAAATGTTGGCCCTCACGTCTGAAATATTCATAATTTATAATAACGAGGTTGAAAAACATGCCTTCAAATCAATTAGCGTAGGGAAATTAAAAAAGATGACAGCTAGAGCTATTAGAGATTTCTCTACATTTCACAATATCGATGTTATCCAAAGTAAGTACTATACTAATTCTTATGAGGTAGCAAAAAAGGAATTTGGCATAGAGAGGTACCATGAGGTGCTCGACCAAAGGCTCCACCTTTTTAGCGACTATGTTATAGGTCAAAGAGAGATTGTTCTGGAAACTGTCTTAATTATTCTTACGGTTTTACTTGTACTTATCTCCACCACAGTTTTGATTCCGCATTTCAATGGTTATCTAGTCTCGCACTTTCAAACTGTTTGGAAGGATCTTGGAAAATTCATTCACGGCATTTAGAAAATGAAAAACAATTAGGTAGGATTTAATAGCAATAATCTATAGTTGCGTAATGGTTGGGATATCAGATCTAGCCAGAAAGATCGCTGGTCCTAATGAGGGACCTGGGGGACGCGTATCAGTGAGGCAAGCAGAATCTATAATAAGAGGAACCTTCAAGGCTATTGTGACGAACATAAACAAGGGACAGAAGGTTAGAATTGCAGGATTCGGAATCTTCTCTAGGAAGCAAACAAAAGCAAGGAATGCAAAGAATCCCAGAACAAAGCAGATCATAAAGGTACCCTCCAAGAACAAAGTCCATTTCAGTGCATCTTCAAAGATAAAATACAAGTAAATTCAAACTGTTGCACTGAAGATTAATATTCCTCCTACAACTCATCTAGTTATTGGAGAAGTAGTTCTCCTCCTTGGGTTGCAGAAAACTGTGACGGCGAAACTCAAGAAGTTTACGATTTAAACTTTCGAGTACCGAAGTGAAGACACCTTCAGGCAGTTATTGATAACAACAAAAACTGTCCCCAAGGAGGGACCTCGCTGAGAGGTCGTAGGGGGTATAAACCCCTGCAACAATCAGAGATCTCCTTCCCCCTAGCGTCTCTCCTAGGGAACCCCTCGGGAGACCAGGTATGGGGGAAACGTTATCGCTACACTCAGGATGCTCCGTTCGGTCGGGAAGGGGAGGAAAAGACGCACGCAAAGACGGAAAGGGTAATATATTTAGGTAGCGTGCTAGAGAAATCACCAATACTCGTTTATTAATAACAATTACATTCTTGCCCAGTTACAAGAGTGAGATAATATGGTTAGCGAAGGACAACTTGCATGGTCGAAATTCCTCGATGACATAAAAGATGTTAAAGGATGGCCCTATCCAGAACCATTTCAACATGTAATGGAACTTTTTAGACAGGCTACACTGTGTTACGACAATAATTCGTTTGACGCCTGTGTTGTGCTTGGTAGAGCAATAATTGATGGTGCAATATTTGACGCAATGATTAATCCGCCAATACCAGAAACAGGAAGCTACATCTGTGTTCATTGCGGAGGGACGGTTGAGGGAGGACTAAATGGCTTGCAAATACATGAATATATCAAACATACCACAACAAAGCAGTGGTGGGAGGAACGCGACAAGTTTCTAAACGAGACCCTTGGGAGAAAGCTAAAGGAGTTCAGCAAACACAAGGAGTATACTGATTATACTGATACTTGGGATGATTTTGATAAAAAGAACGATAATAGGAAGAAAATAGGTCTTCTTAATCAAGCTACATTAAGTGGTCTATTGGAGTGCGATGAACTGGACGATATAAATGAGAACATAAGAAAGAAGACGGCAGTAAGATTACACAGAATCGCTATGTATGACGCTTACGCGAAGTGGCAAAGGGACAATGCTGAGAAGATGAGACTTCTCGCTGATAAGAAGATAGAAGTTGATCAAATAGAATGGTTCTCTTGGGGACAAGCCGACGGCCCCGAAGCTAAAAAGGTACTAGGCAAAACTGGAACTTACTTGACTCGAATAATTAAAAAATATGGAGGTATTTGGAAATGAAAATAGAGTCACTGGTAGCGTACTCTAAGATGGTACTAAACATTTATGCGATAAAGGCTGATGAAAATACTACTTATATTGAAAATAGGGTAGGGGAAAAATATGAAGAATAGACGAAAACAGACGATCCCCTCTCAAACTATGGATTCGTCCATCCACTGTGAGTTAAACACTACAAAACTTATTAGGTTATTGGAAATTGTCTCAAGTAGTGTCGTTTATGGAGGAAAAGAATAATAATATTGAATTAGACTTGGTGCAGATATTTAAAGATGTAATTGACTATTTATCGCCTCTACAAACACCCACAGAACAGGCGATATATAATTATCTTCTACGATGGTCTTACTATGAATCCGGTACGGATACAATACAGATTGGGGATAGAACCCTTGCTAAAAGTATTGCTACTCCTTCCAGGAAGGATTCTAAGTCTGTGGGATTAGCTCCACAAGCTGTCGGAGAAAATATCAGAAGTTTGGTAAAAAAAGGTCATATAGAGATACTAGAGATTACTAACTTAGGTAAGAAATACAAAATTATACTGCCTGAAAAAATAGAAGCATGTTTAAAACTAAAACAAGAAAAAAATAAACTCCCAAATGTTATAGAAGAGGATTACTTTACAAATCCTGAGAAGAGAAGATTAATCTTCGAAAGAGACAATTATACCTGTGATTATTGCGGTGAAAAAGTAACGGAGGATACAGC
>JAKAUD010000067.1 GCA_021827885.1 Thermoplasmata archaeon
ACCGAGAAAGAGCTTATCTCCATGATATTTAACAAGATGGTTGATCCATACTTCTACTGGGCTGAGGCTATGGTAAAGGGGGGAACCGAAGATGTCAGCAATAAAGATCCAAAGGAATCAAGCGTCAAGGAAATTTCTGAACTTGTTACTAAGTATGACCTTGGTATATCGGAGATGAACAGTACCCCAAGCAGGATAAAGCTGAAAAAGTATATTGACAAGGGATTTGAAGAACTAAACGCCAGGATGAAGAAGATCGGCTATTCGTATGAGAAGGGAAGCAGATCATTTGTGAAATAGCAATACTTTATTCAAAGAAGAAGGTCATTCTTCTTCCCTGTAAGCGGGTCATATTATGAAAGAGCCTTTAGGGGATAGTAAATGATGCCTCCTTTCAAGTATTCTTACATCCTCCGACCAGACACCCCTTCTCCATTCAATCCACGTTCAAACGATGTTCAAACTTAGTTCAAAATGTGTTCAAATGGCCGTTCAAACTTTCAAACCACATGGGACTTCATACCCCCTTATAGGAACCCATAACAGTCCGACATGAGAAAATTGAACTTACATGAACCATGAAGAAAGTGAAAGTATCTGTCTTAAGTGATGAGGAAGCATTGCAATTATTCTTGTCTCTGAAATTTTGAAACATTTATACGTGTCATATGAACTGCCATTTTCTTAAAACTGGTGCTTGGCGAGAGTGACAAATCGTCCGATGTCGGCATTAAGAAAAAACGTGAATAATTTACTGGCAATCTCGACAGGCCGATATGCAGCCATCGGTTAGAATATCTGGAAAACAGTAGTATATAAACGTTTGGAAATTAATTAGCGTGTTAAGCAATCAATTAGTCTACTTCGGGAAAAGGTTAAACTGGGATTTTTGAAGAGGTGTTTGATGCTGTATGACCAACACAAACACCCCCGGCGATATTATAGAAAGGAAAGATAAAAGGGTTTGGAGCAAGTACAACCCTTCCCTGGTGAAGAGGATCAATGTCCTCCTCGACACATCGTTCCTAGAATCGTGGAAGGATGATCTAGAGAAGGAAAATGATGGGAAGGTGGGCCATCCATACGAATATCCACAGGAATTCTTCGTCTTTCTTTCAAGAATGAGATCATTATGGAACGTTCCCTTCAGGGAACTGGAGGGCTTCGTCAGGAAGCTCTCAGAACTCACTGGCAAGTTCCGTCCACTGAGCTACGTGGCAATATTCCAGAGGATAAGGGGCATCCCCATATCAGGAATGATGGATGAGATAAATGGTGCTGCCAGGGATGGGATGACAGTCATCATAGACTCATCAGGCTTCAAGATAACACAGAGGGGCGATTGGTTATCGAACAAGTGGGGCACCAAGAGGAAGGGGTGGATAAAGATGCACATAGCAATAGATGCGGAGAAGATGAACGTCGTCTCCCTCACCATAACGGACCAGAACACCGCTGACATCAAGGAGTTCAGGAAACTGATCTACCCTGTGCTGGGTAGAGCTTCGTCCTTATACGGAGATGGTGCGTATGACAGCAGGAAGAATTTCCAGTACCTCAGCAACAGGGGAGTTCAAGCGGTGATTCCTCCCATGAGCAACTCCAGGTCCCTGTCTAGAAGCGGTGGTCCGGCAAGAGGCAGGGTGGTGAGATGCATCAAGAAGATAGGACTGGATGCATGGAAGAAGGAGGTGCAGTATGGAAAGAGATGGAGGGTCGAGATATTCTTCTCGGCGTTGAAGAGGACGGTCGGAGAGGTGATCATGGCAAAGAAGCTGGTGTACCAGATACAGGAAGCTGTGATGAAGATACACGCATATTTCCTCCTCAGGAAGAACACTGTGGTGAACTGAATGGTTGTCGCCTACAATTGGTTAACACACTATCTTCTAGTCAGTGGGACTACCTGACTTTGGGACACGCGCGTAAAATATCAGGTCAGCCGTCCTTGCATTCAATATGAGAAGGGTGATCAACATAAAAGGTTTCAGTGTTCTGATCAAGGCAATTAGAGGCAGTAAACAGCAGTTGAGAAACGCCATGGATGTATCTCAGAACACCTGATACGGGCGTCAATAAATAACATAAAGAACATCTGAAACTTAGCTTACCTGGCATGTTAAGTCAGATAATTACTGTGAAGTCTTGCACAAAACAAACTTTTCACACAGTCTGAACCTTCGAGGATCGTCAAATCAAAAGAGAAGAATGACAAGGTGGATAGCTTAAAATTGGCGAAGCTGCATCTAGTAGACATGCTTCCTGAATCTCATCTGTTATCTGAGGATGAAAAAATATTCCGTGATCTCCTCATATAGAGGGTGAAACTGTCCAGTGAAATCTCTTCCACAAAGAATGCAATAATTGGATATCTGAAGAGGGAGGGTTTCTATTCCTCATTGCCTGAATACAATGACAGCTTCTCTAAGAAGAGAAGGGCAGCCATCAAGAATATAAGATTCAACAGCCAGAAGGATCTTGTTCTCAAAACAATGATGGAAAGACTTGAATTCCTTGAGGGACAGAGGGACCCCTTGGACATGGAGATAAGGAAGATAGCAAGGGATAACGAGGACGTTAAGCTTCTCATGACAATTCCAGGCATAGATTACTATCTTACTTCCCTTCTGTCGTCTTACATAAGTGATGTAAAAACAGATTTCTAAAGGAGATAGGCTTGCATCCTTCTTAGTCGTCATTCCTGGGACCAGGGATTCCTCTTCGACATAAAGAGGCCACATGTCAAAGGAGGGTGCAGCAACAGCAAGATGGGCTTTGTCAAGCAGTTGACACTGTAACGCAGAGAAATAAGCCTCTCAAGGAATACTATAGCTCAGTGAAGAACAGGAATGGACCCGGGAAGTATGTCCGTGTATCAACGATGAGGAAGCTCATAAGGATGATATATACGATGCTAAGGAAGAGGAGGGAATGGAAGTACGAGAATACAGCGCTTACTGAAAGCAAGCACTCCAGACTTGATGATGACTGAATCCGGACACATCGGTCAATGGAAACAGCTGCATGGCTTTTTGAGACATGGATCCAGAGTTCTTTATAGAGTGAGTGCCATTACCTGCCTCCGCTTTATTGTCAGATTGCATGAAAATGTTTATGCGTGTATGCGGAAAGGGCAGCGAAGGCAGTCTCCATCCGTCCCAATGGATATGTAAATAAAGAAGGTCATCATCACGTAACGCAAGAAGGGCTGACGTGATATTTTACGCGCGTGTCCCAATATCCCTCTGGGGAATGATTTAATATTTATGAAGAATATTGAATTTTGTGATTAGGGATAACGTGAAAACTGGAAAAGCAACCCATGAAATGGTTGCATATCTTTCTGAAATTGAGTATAGTGATCTTACAACCGAGATTGTGATGAGAACAAAGTTTCTGTTTCTTGACTGGCTTGGTTCCTGTTTAGCAGGGAAAGTTTCAAGACAAGTTAAAACTATGGAAAGTTTCATTTCCAAGATGGGACCAAAATGGGGGCGCAGTGAAGTCATTCCTATGAAAAGAAATACAAGTCCGTTCTTTGCTGCATTTGTGAACGGTGCTTCTTCACACGTTTTCGAACTGGATGATTTGTACAATGCAGCTGTGTTACATCCAGGCACTGTCGTATTTCCGGCTGCCTTGGCAACTGCTCAGGATCTTTCATCTAGCGGTAAGGAGTTCATTACAGCGGTTGTGGCAGGCTATGAAACAGCCGCACGTGTCGGGGAGTTTCTTGGAAGGAGCCATTACAAGGTCTTTCACACGACAGGAACAGCTGGAACTTTTGGCGCTTCTGGTGCCGTATCTCATCTTTTGGGTGCGAACTATGACGAATTCCTTAATGCATTTGGATCTGCCGGCACTCAGGCGGCGGGCTTATGGGAATTTCTTAGAGATGGGGCAGACTCTAAACAGTTGCATACTGCAAAGGCTGCAGCAAATGGTATTGTGGCATCGTACCTTGCACACGAAGGTTTCACCGGGGCAAGGAATATTTTAGAGGGGGAGCAGGGACTTGGAGTCGGTATGTCCAGAGACGCAGATACGTCGCGATTTACAGACGGTCTTGGAAAGAAATGGGCAGTGCTTAACACTTCTTTGAAGTATCACGCGTCGTGCAGACATACACATCCATCACTGGACGCTCTGGATTCGGTAATAAAGCGAAATAAAATATCCCCTGCCGATATAAAGACTATCAAAGTCCACGTTTCCCAAGCTGCAATCGATGTTCTAGGCCCTATTACTGATCCTGTAAACGTACAACAGTCAAAATTTTCAATGCCATTTGTCCTATCGACTTTCGTCTTAAAGGGGAATGCATCTATTAACAGCTTTCTCTATGAATCTCTAAATGACAAAAGAATTAGAGACCTTATGAAGAAAGTGGAAATGATTTATGACGAACAAATCGATAGAGAATATCCAAAATTATGGAGGGGGTTTGTTGAGGTGGCCCTGACTGACGGAAAGATACTAACTGGGGAGGTCAAGTATCCGAAGGGGGATCCCGAAAATTTCCTTTCAAGGGAAGAGATTATGAGTAAGTTTAAATCTTTGGCTAAATACTCTGGAATCACTTCAGAAAAGGAAATCAAAGATATTATTGATCTCGCAATGAACTTAGAGAAACTGGATGAGATCGGTACTCTAATAGAACAGGCAAATCAATCTACTTCTTCGAGGTAAAGAGGTTTACTTAGGTCGTATTATGGAAACAAGAATCAAGAACAAAGAGCTAGAATCGAAAATTATGGACCCCCTGAATGCAGTTAGATTATTCGTATCTAAAAAAGCATTGGTAGCATTTGGTGGCATGGGAGGTCAATCAGTACCAAAACTGATCCCAGACGCAATAGCGAGACTTGAGGAATCTGAAGATATGAATTTTTCACTTACAGTATTTACGGGGGGCAGTGGTACTCCAAGATTTGAAAATGATCTATCCAAGGTCAGTGTACCAAGAAGGTATTACTATCTTAGCGGGAACTACTTCAGAGAAAGAGTTAATCATAGAGATACAGAGTTTTTCGATTACTGGGTCAGTGAGTATTCGCGCTTCATCAGAGACGGAACAATTACGAGAGGCCGCATGCTTGACTTGACGGTAATAGAGGCGACTGCCATTGACGAGAATGGAAACATTGTTCCCTCTCTTTCAGTAGATTCATCGGCAGCATTTATTGAATCCAGCAAGAAAGTTATTATTGAAGTAAACGAGTCGAAACCAATATTAAACGGGCTTCATGATATATACCTCCCTGAATACGGCAAGCCTATTCACATTGTCAATGTCCTTGACAGAATAGGGAATCCAACTATCAAAATCCCAAAATCTAAGATCGCTGCGATAGTTATAAGCTCAGAGAAAGAAGAAGCCGGTGGATCTTATCGTGCGGTAGATGAGAATGATTTTAAGATAGCCAAAAATATAAGCAGTTTCCTTGAAGGTGAGTATTACAGGGGTTTCTTGCAACAAAGGAATCCAATTCAACTAGGTGCCGGACCTGTTGCTAGTGCTGTCATGTCTACGCTTACGATGGAACATCTACAAATATGGTCAGAAATCATACCTGCTAAGTGGTTTAACTCACTTGGGACCAAGGTTGATAGCATTAGCGCTTCTGCACTTTACACGATTCAAGGTGAAGAAAGTTATCTAGACTACCTTTTTGACAATATGGATTTTGCAAAGAAGCATATTGTATTGCGACCTAACGAGGTTACAAATAGCGCAGAGGTGATCCAGAGGCTTGGTGTTGTCGCTGTACAACAGGCAATCGAAATCGACATTTTTGGGGCTGCAAATGTTTCACACATTAATGGAATGATACATAATGGAGTTGGTGGCTCCGGTGACTTTACGAGAGCTGCAAGGTTAGTTATCGTAGCTCTTCCGTCCACTGCGTCCAATGAGGGATACTCAAGGATAGTCCCAATGCTATTAAATACTGACATACCAAAACAGGACATTGATGTTGTGATAACAGAGTATGGAGTAGCTGACCTAAGAGGCTTCTCGCCTAGGGAAAGGGCAAAGGAGATAATAGAAAAATGCAGTCATCCAAAGTATAAAGATATTCTGCTAAGATATTACGAAAAGGCCTTTTCAAAAAATGGTCATATTCCAGTAGACCTAGAGGCGGTACTGGAATTCAGCAAAAGTGAGAAGCCCTAAATACTTATGAATAAATGCTTCGGGCCGTTGAATAGATCTTATTCTTAGAAACATTCCTCACACGGCGAGCCTTTTTAGGAGGGTTGTAAAATGCATAAATATTTAATCATCCAACTGATTAATTACTATGACTAGTGGGAACGGGGAACCGTTTTATGAAAATCTGACTGAGGGAGGAAAATTCAGGAGCAAGGTTGGGAGAACGGTTACAGAGGTTGATAACATGTGGTTTACTCTTTTGAGCATGGATAGAAACCCTATTCATTTTAATCTGGATTACATGCAGAAAAACTATTCTGGAGACCCCTTTAACGGAAGATTAGTATTCAATGGTATAGGTACAATGGCCATTGCCAATGGACTGACTAATGAATACACTAGTGCTAAGGGGTTCATTCTGTCCATTGACGGCGTGAAATTCAAGAAGCCGGTTTTCCCTGAGGACACTATATATGCGGAAGTTGAAGTGGTTGAGAGGAGGCTATCAAAAAGCAAGCCCGACTTTGGGATAGTCAAGACTGTCACTAGAGGATTCAATCAATACGGTAATGAGGTTATAGAGTTCTATAAAACTTTCATGGTTCCAAGAAAAAATAGATAAGGGCATAATGATGTTAGATCGGAGAGGGTGCGTTTTACGTTAAGAAAAGGTGGAAGAAGGTCTCAGCTCTATGTTCCAGGAAACAACATAAAGATGCTTTATAAAGCTAATACTCTTCAAGCGGACTCGTTTATTTTTGACCTTGAGGATTCCGTTCCACTTGAGCTAAAGAACGAAACGAGAAATATTATTAAGAGAATTCTTGATTCATTGAACTGGGAGGAAAAAGAGCTCTGCGTTAGAATTAACTCGCTTGATACTGTTGAGGGTTATCGCGATGTTATATCAGTGTCAGAGATGGAAAGGATAGATTGCATTGTTGTCCCAAAAGCTGCTGTGGGAATCTCTAAAATATACGCAGCTACAGGAAAGCCTCTAATACCACTAATTGAGACAGGGCATGGCGTCTTACGGGTCGAAGATATTGCTCGGGAGGAAGGTGTATGTGCTGTATCTTGGGCCAGTGGTGATTTAGCGCTTTCTTTGAAAGGAGATTTAAAGAGTTATGATAGAAGTGATTACGTAGCGATGAAAGTCATTACAACAGCAAGAACCTATGGTGTTGAACCTATTGACAAGGTTTTTTTCGATTTGAATGATAGTGACATTTTTATATCAGAGTGTGAACATGCAAAGAATCTAGGATTTTCTGGTAAGCAGGTGATTCATCCAAACCAGGTGAAAGTAGCCAATAAAATATTTTCCCCAAGTGAAGATGAGATTGCGTGGGCACAAAAAATCATTTCCGCGTTAGCTGAAGCTACCAAAGCTGGGAGAGGCGCAGTGAAGGTGGACGGGCAACTTGTAGACAAGGTTCATCTTGAAATGGCCAAAAGAATTCTGAACTTGATGTAAATGTTATGTTGTAGCTCTATTTAAGAGGGCAAAACAAAGGCATGGACGAGTTCAAGTAAATGTTCATCATAAGTATCAGTGAGTTAGACAAATTTTGGGGTACTGTCATTAAAAACTAATAAGTATCTATATACTATTTTAGGACCATGGAAGAGTATCACCGAGAGGGTATAGAAGAACTCATTGCAGACTTTGTCCTTAATCTAAGATATGAGAATTTGGATACAGAATCCATTCACGAATTAAAGAGACGCTTTGTTGATTCTATGGGGTGTGCAAAAGGAGCTTACGTCGAAATGAAGAATAGACTGCTTCCGATTCTTACTCATTTCTCTGGTAATTTTAGAACATTGACGGGCCAGAAAGTTTCTCCAGATTTTGCAGCATTCTATAATACTTACTTAATTAGATATCTAGATCTAAATGATACTTATTTTGCTCAGCAAACTCAGGAGTTCACTCATCCAAGTGATATCCTTGGGGCTTTATTCGCTATAGGAAACGAGATTGGGATTAGTGGAAAGAAATTAATTGAGGGTGCAGCCGTTGGGTATGATCTGGGAGCCAGGCTCTGTCAAGCTGGGGCATTAAGAAGTATAGGCTTTGATTATACGACATTTCTCCAGATTGCTACAAGTGCTGCGGTTTCAAAAATACTTGAACTTGACAAACAACAAATAGAAAACGCCATATCTATTGCATTAGTTCCGAATGTTGCTTTGTTGGAGACACGACGTGGAAAACTTTCTATGTGGAAGTCTGGTGCTTCTGCGGACGCGTCAAGAAAAGGTACTTTCGCAGCTTTACTTGCAAAAGAGGGATTTACTGGTCCTGAAAAACCTATTAGTGGTAAATATGGTTTGATCAACCAAATATTAAAAAAGTTCGACAGTGACCTCTTTAAAGACGTGAGCGGTGCCGAAGTTAAAAATACATTTCTTAAACAATTTCCTGCATTTTATCAAGCACAGAGTGCCATAGAGTCTGCCATAAAACTAAAGCCAATTCACAATGTGGATGATGTTAATAAAATAACTATTGAAGCTTATGAATGGCTGATTAACGAGGGAGCGGATAGTCGTGAAAAGTGGAACCCAAAAAACAGAGAAACTGCAGATCATAGCATACCGTTCGTTGTTTCCGTTGCAATGATGGAAAAACGATTCTGGCTCGATTCATATAATTTACTCCAAGATCAAAAAATTTATTCGTTGATGCAAAAGGTTGAAGTAGTTAAAAATAAGGACTTTGAACTGTTCCCTAAAAAACTTCCAGTCAAAATAACTGTTCAATTGATAGATGGTAAGGATACTGCTTATACAGATTTACCAAAAGGAGCTCCTGAAAATCCAATGACAGATAGTGAGTTGTTTGTCAAGGCCAAAAAACTAGGTTTGCAAGAGGATACTATTAACTATCTAATGAGAATTGAAGAGGATAAAAATATCAACTTTACTCTTTGATCAGTTTTTGGAGAAATTCTTGGATACCGACTGATGGCTATACGGGAACTATTTCTTTTATCCTGCTCCTCTTG
>JAKAUD010000237.1 GCA_021827885.1 Thermoplasmata archaeon
ATATTCCGTTACTTCGTGCCGGTCTCTAGCTTAAATGTGCGAGAAATCGAAATTTTTAAGATTGAGACCTACATAAGATGAAAGTGAAAGGTATAATCCTCCATGGCGGATCAGGAACTCGCTTAAGGCCCCTTACTTACACAGATGTAAAGCAACTGCTCCCCTTGGCCGGCAAGCCCGTGAGCGAGTACGCACTTATGAATCTCATAGATATCGGGATAAAGGAAATAAACATAGTTCTTGGAGAGGTAGGTAACAAGGAAGTTCTGGAGTACTATGGAGATGGGAAAAAGTGGGGAGTTAATATTTCTTACACCTACCAGGGCCAACCTAGGGGAATTGCCCATGCAATAGGGATGACTAGAGATTTCATCGGGGAAGATGACTTCGTTGTTGTTCTTGGTGATAATTATTTTCAGAACGGATTTGTTCATCTGCTTGAGGATTTTAAAAAGGACCGGAAGGATGCCTATGTAGCTGTCACAGAAGTGGAAAGACCTGAGCAGTTTGGGGTTGCAGAAATAAAAGAAGGAAAAATAGTTAGGATAGTTGAAAAGCCAAAGGTACCCATTTCAAAATTTGCTGTGACTGGAGTATATTTTCTGAAGAAAAGCATCTTCCCATTTATAGAATCCCTTAAACCGTCTTGGAGGGGAGAGTTAGAGATAACGGAGACATTCCAGATGATGATAGATTCAGGGCTAAAAATAGGGTACAGCATAATAGACGGATGGTGGAAGGATACTGGAACTCCAGAGGAGTTTCTAGGTTGCAATATGATGGCTCTCGAAAAGATCACCTTGGGAAATGGAGGGAACACCGGGGGCGGGCAATACTGGAGGGCAAGAATAGAGGGAGGGGTGAGCATTGATGAAGCATCGAAAATAGTTGGACCGTGTTTCATTGGCTCCGGAACTAGAATAATTAACTCTTACATAGGCCCTTATACAAGCATTGGCAGAGGATGTAAGATTGTAAATTCTCACGTAGAAAACTCTGTTATAATGGATCGGGTCTCCATCGATCTGAAATCTTCTACTGCTATCAGGGAAAGCCTTATAGGGCCGTCAACTGAAATTAATTCTTCCGACGTAAATAGAAAATTTTTGAAATTGACCATTGGAAGGGATTCTAGAATCGAGGTGTAAAGCTACGAAAATCGTGATAACTGGAGCTGATGGGCAAATTGGAAGGGAGCTCATGAAATTATATCCTGATGCAATAGGCACATCGCACGACCCTTCCAGCAAGTTTTATCTTCCACTCGAGAATTCAGATGCGATTGTCAGGCTTCTTGAATATGAAAGACCAGATGTTATTGTGAACTGTGCAGCGCTGACTAATGTGGATAGGTGTGAGAATGAAAGAGAATATGCGTACAAGGTTAATGGCCTCGCAGTGAGAACAATGGAAATAGAATGCAAAAAGATTGGAGCTAAACTTATTCATATATCTACGGATCACATATTCGATGGAACCGTTGGGAACTATTCAGAAGATACCCCACCGAATCCTGTGAATTACTATGGTCTGTCTAAACTAGCAGGTGAACACTTTGCTCTCTCGGTGGAAGAAAATCTGATAATAAGGACTTCCGGGGTATTTGGGTACAGCAACAACTTTCCATTGTTCGTATATAGGAAACTAAAAGATGAGGAGATTGTTACAGCCATGAAGGGATTCTATTCCCCAATTCATGCCGAAAATATTGCAAGGGCGATTAAGAAACTTATTGAACTTGGGCAATGCGGAGTTATAAATGTAGCCGGTGACCGTATTTCTAGAGCGCATTTAGCGCTAAACATTGCTGAATTCTTCAAACTTGATAAAAATCTCGTAAAAGAATCAGATAAGGTACCGCTTCTTAAAGCGAAAAGGCCGTTTGATTCATCCCTCGCAATAGATAAGGCTAGACGGTTGATTGATTTTGACTTTCATACTGTCAGATCAAATCTGGACGCTCTAAAACGATCAATAGATGCTATCAACGGATAAGAGTTAAAATAAATATAAAGAATTACAGCTTATGCCATTCCAGTTCTTGAGAACGGAAATTCCAGATGTTATAGAAATAGTGCCAAAAATTTTTACAGACGAAAGAGGTTACTTTTTAGAGAGCTATAAGAAGTCTGACTTCTTTGCAAACGGGATAAAATTTGAGTTTGTTCAGGATAACATATCATTTTCCCAAAAAAACGTAGTAAGAGGTTTGCATTTCCAATACCCGCCTTATGAGCAGGGGAAGCTCGTGAGGGCTGTAGCTGGAAAGATTATGGATGTAGTAGTAGATATCAGGGCCAGTTCTCGAACATATGGAAAATGGGTGTCTAGGGAGCTCAGCTCCGAGAACAAGAGGATGCTTTGGATTCCTCCTGGATTCGCACATGGTCTATTCGCAATAGAGGAGAGCGTTGTCCAATATAAGGTTACGAAGGAATACGACAAGGAATCTGAAGGTGGAATAATATATCGCGATCCTATGATTAATGTAAAGTGGCCATCTGCCACACTTAATGTATCTGAGAAGGACCTAAAGTGGCCAAGTTTCAAAAGCTTTAATTCTCCTTTTTATTAAAGGAACGGTGATCCATTGAAGATACTGATTACGGGTGGGGCTGGGTTCATTGGTACAAACTGCATTCTATATTTCAAGAAGAAGGGCCATGAAATCATAAATGTGGATAAATTAGGGATCGGATCAGTTGAGAAAAATTTGTCAGTATCAGATGTAAGGCTCCACAAACTTGACATCTCTAAAGAGTTCCCGAAAAAACTTATTGAGGATGTAGATCTATTAATCAATTTTGCATCAGAATCCCACGTGGATAGAAGTATAAAGGGTCCTCTTTATTTCTTCAAAAATAACCTTGGGTTGCAGATGAATATTCTAGAGGCTTTGAGGATATCTAAAAGAGAAATGAGGGTTGTACATGTTTCTACCGATGAGGTTTATGGAGATATATTGAAAGGATCATTCACAGAGGGGTCTACTTTGAAACCATCCAGCCCCTACTCTGCATCCAAAGCTGCACAGGACATGCTTGCACTTTCATACGTTAGAACGTACGGTCTAGACATCTCTATAACTAGGTGCACGAACAACTACGGCCCATTCCAACTACCGGAAAAACTCATACCAAAGAGCATAATTCTAGGGAGAAGAAATTTAAAGATACCTATATATGGTAATGGGAGACAAATAAGAGACTGGATATATGTCGAAGATCACTGTGCGGCCATAGAAACTGTTGCGAAGAACGGGGGGAAGGGGGAAATATATAACGTTGCTGGAGGAAATGAAGTAAATAATATTGATATCGTGACGAAGATACTGGACTTGGAAGAGAAACCTAAGAGTTTGATTGAACTAGTCCGAGATAGACCTGGGCACGATGTAAGGTATAGCCTTGATTGTAAAAAAATAAGAGAGATTGGATGGAAACCTAAAGTGAAGTTTGAAGAGGGCCTAAAGAAGACCGTTCAGTGGTATCTCAACAATGAAGAATGGTGGAGAGATTTAATAAAGTTTGTTTAGTGGGACAATCAGACAAAGTATCGTAGCACGTGGAGCATCCGGTTTTGGATCGCTATCTTCACACTACCTATTTCTCGTACGTTTGTGCAAAACTGCCCAGATTGTAGTCCATTTCTTCTCTTTAAGACATCCTAACCTGAACTATTCAAATTGATTACGGTCAATTTTGAAATGGAAAGTTTTGCGTTCTATACATGTGCCATTTTGCATTTTCCACCAGTTCTATTTGCTTTTTAGGAGATAATAAAGGTTACGAAATCTTAACCAAATTATGGCATATTATTTATTGCTTAAATGTCTCCTTTCCTTATGCTCTCTATTTCTCCCTTGAGCTTGATAATTCCAGTGCCGTGCAAATAAATATCTTTTACAAGTCTAATTAGCGAGGTATTTCTATATTTTTCTTCCTTCCAGTTTACTGGGACTTCCAAAATTTTTAACCCAACGGCGTTTGCTATGACAAGCAATTCTGTATCCCAGAACCACGAATCAATTTTTGTATTATGAAGAATTTTCTCCTTTGATTCCTTACTCAACAACTTAAATCCGCACTGATGGTCTTGTATATTCTCTTTGAATATTAATCTCAAACCTAAGTTGTATAATTTAGAAACTTTCTTTCGAAGAGGTGGTCTTCTTGCAGATGCACCGTTTACGTACCTAGATGCTGTAATTAAGTTGATGTCTCCTCTTTCCATTCTTTCTAAGGCAATCTTGATTATTTCAAGCCCAGTCGAAAGATCCGCATCTATAAATGCGTAGTAATCACCAGTAAATTTTTCCCAGGCTTCTCTCACTGCAAGACCTCTTCCTAGTTTTTCTTCGTGCACTATTATGCTTACATTGGCGTGTTTATTAACAAAGGTCCTACAGATGTCAACAGATTTATCTCCAGAGAAATCAGCAACAATCGCTAATAAAAATTGAATCCCAAGGTGAGTTAAATATTCATGTAACTTTATTAATTTATTTTCAATGATATTTTCTTCGTTATACACAGGCACTACAAGGAGGAGTTTTTTTTCTTTCTCCATTTGCTTTTTTTATGCTTTTCTATGTTAAATACTTAACTATTTCATTTCTAGGTTCCAAGATTAGCCAAAATGATACATGTCCTAGGGAATTTTAAGGTATCTCGCTGTTCTTTGTATCAGAAACTGCTTTGACTATTTTCTTTACTCCATCTTTTACAGTATATTTTGACTCAAATTTTAGTTCTTCTTTCGCCTTTTTAACATCGGCAAGAGTGAACATCTGGTAACTCTTCAGGGGGTTTGACACGTATTCAGCCAGGCCACGATAACCCATTTCCTCTTTGACTATTTGGAAGATTGTGTTGAAATCTGTAGTTCGGCCCGTACCAACATTATAGGCAGATCCTGGAGTCCCGTTTCTCATCGCCAGTACAGATGCCCTTGCAGTATCTTCTACATATATGAAATCCCTGCTCTGCTTCCCGTCTCCGAAGATGGTTGGTCTCTTATTTTTTCTTATTGCATCAATAAATTTCCATATGACACTGGAATATTCCCCCTTGCTGTTCTCCCCAACACCATAAGTGTTGAAGTACCTGAGGGAA
Source organism: Thermoplasmata archaeon (assembly GCA_021827885.1). The sequence goes on from JAKAUD010000237.1 coordinate 5,115, forward strand.
ATCGTTTCCAAACCATATTTGCTTATGAGCTTAGCTGTCATCTCGTTTATCTTCTTTGTCATCGGGTAGAAGTTTGAATGGGTCTCTGGCAACACGGTCTCAACAGCTGCCTGCTTCATATCCCCATATATAGATGAGGAAGAGGCTAGAATGACCCTCTTAACATTGTTCTCTGCGCTTGCCGCTAGAATGTTGTACGTCCCCATTACATTTACCTCATATCCCTCCCCTGTCAAATTCTCGAATTCAGGTGGGGACGTCACCGCAGCGAGATGGAAGACGTAGTCAATTCCGCTGCATGCCTTTTCCAGCATCTTCAGGTTGCGAACGTCGCTCATTATGTGGTAGTCCGATCCAGAATTCTTGTCCTTTATGTCATATGTTCCAACAGTATTACCCTCTTCCTTGAGAATCTTGACGATATTCCTGCCGATGAAGCCTGATCCTCCTGTTACTAGTATGTTCATCCAAACTCCTAATCAATAAAACAATAAATCTCTATCTGTCATGACAGAATAGCCCGCTATAGCCGCATTTTCTGAAAGTAACAGAGTTTTGGGACAATATTACTTGTGGAACCCTCTTAATATTTCTTCGTCATCTGCTGTCAGCTTGACTTCTCTCACATGTAGTGTGAGAGAATAGCTGTTCAGGAAGTCCAGCACCTTTTCCCTGTCCTCCTTTCTCAGTATTACCACACCCCTCAGAATCTTCCTGTGTGGAATATCCTCCAGAAAACCATGCCTGTGGTATTTGTACCTCCCCTTCCACGAAGATGAATCCTGTCCATAGAACTTCTGCATGAACTTGTTTATAGTATTTCTGTCCGTTCTCTCGTGAAACTGGAAGAGCACCATGGTTCCGTTCATTATGTATGATATCACACATAATTATTTAAGCTTGTTTATTATTGGTAATTACGTCAAGGAAGAGTGTCGAGGACCTTCGGGAACTGATAAAATCGGTGAGGGATAGGGGATTCCCATACGAGGGTAGAGAAGAGAAGGATAGGAACTGGTCTTATTATGACAGGGCGCAGATAAACGAGATAGCTGAAATTCTCGAGACCATCAGGGACATAGTGGATGAAGCCTCTTCCAGAATTGAGAGAAAGAGAAAGGGACCGGGAAGGCCTGCTGTTCCACCTTCAGATGTTGTCAAGGTGATGCTCATGCAGGCATACTTCGGAATGCCGAACAGGGTAGCATAAGGCTTCCTGAGGCTGTTCGGGGAGAAGATGGGGATAGCGACGAGATTCTCCTATAAGACAATAGAAAGTGGATACGACCCGGAGAGGAGCAGGGCGATTCTTGATGAGGTCATGAGGATAATCAACGAGAGGGGTAATTCCCTGGAGAAGATATTCTCCACAGACGGAACTGGTGATCCAACATCGATGAAGATCAATTACGAGACCAGGAGGAGGGAGCAGAGGGAGAAGAAGGGAAATAAATCTGATGCATTCCCACACACCAGAGGCAAACACGACTTCCAGTACTCCGTCTTCTCGACGGGAATACACACAAAGATAATAGCAGGATTTTCAAGCACGGACGACCATTCCATAGGTGAACTGTCTCATTTTCCAACAGTCATGGCACAGACTGCGGAAATGTGTCCCAGCAGGGAGGTGATGCTCGGTGATGCCCTGTACTCAAGCAGGAATGCCTGCTCAACGTTGGATTCATATGGAGTGAGACCGTACTTCCTCCCGAAGAGCAATGTGACGTTCAGGGCGAAGGGTGTTGAATCGTGGAAGATGATGCTCTATGGTTTCATGGACAATACACAGCAATGGCTTGAGAACTATCACATGAGATCCATATCAGAATCAGTGAATTCAATGCTCAAGAGGAAGATGTCCTTCAAGATAAGGAAGAGACTTCTACATAGGAAGAGGACGGAGGAGTACCTGAAGATCAATACGCACAACCTCAGGCAGTTCAACTACCTGAAGCACACCAATCCCCAACTACTGAAAGATAAGGGCAGAGACTAATCAAGAGTAATTTTGTCCCAAGACCAAGTAACAGGAAACTGTTATAAATATAGAGGTATTCTTTTTCAATATGCTAAACAGGATGGTAATGACGAGAGCGCCCTTAAGGATAACTTTTGTCGGAGGTGGGACTGACCTCCCCTTTTACTACGAGAAGAGGGATTACGGTGCTGTCGTCTCATCTGCCATTAATAAATATATTTACGTCACAGTAAACAGAAAATTCGACGATAACATAAGGGTCAGCTATTCCAAAACAGAGATAGTTGACTCCGTGAACAAGATTGAACATCCCACGGTGAGAGAGTCTTTGAGATTACTTGGCATTGAAAGTGGGATAGAAGTGGTGAGTATCTCAGACATACCATCCAGGGGAACAGGTCTTGGATCAAGCAGCACATTCTTGGTAGCGCTGCTTCACGCCCTACATAGTTACAAGGGAGAATTTGTCAATGCTGATGAACTCGCCATGGAAGCTGTGAAGATTGAAAGATACATATTGAAGGAAGAAGGCGGAAAGCAGGACCAGTATATCGCGTCGCACGGTGGAATTAAACTGATGAAATTCATGAATGACGGGAGCGTTGATATGACTAGTGCGATATCACACGACAGCAACATCAAGAGGGTTGAGGATGCGTTATTGCTCCTTTATACAAACAGGGAAAGAAGTTCTACTGAGATACACAGGGATCAAATTATTAATTCATCAGAAAGGATGGATACCTACGACAAGATGAAGAAGTTGGCGGAGGTTACATTTAAGGCTATATATGATGGGGACATTGAAGCCCTAGGAGAGCTCATGAACACAAACTGGGAGTTGAAAAAGTCCCTATCGACCAAAATAAGTGACAGGTGGATTGATGAAAAGTACGAAAAGGCATTGAGGTTGGGTGCGAAGGGGGGTAAACTAGTAGGGGCAGGAGGCGGAGGGTTTCTATTGCTGGTTGCAGAGCCTGAAAAACATGAAAGGATTGCAAGGGAGCTGGGGCTGAGGAAAGTAGATTTCAGATTCAGTCAATCTGGTAGCAGGGTGATTTTCATTGGAGAATGAGTTCGATTTCCTGGAGAAGTACATTTCGGAAGGAATAGAGGCAAGAAAATCCATAGACCCTTCTATGGTTATTGAATTGGCAGGAATCCTTTTGGATAAGCTCAAGAGGGGTGGAAAGCTGATAACATTCGGTAATGGAGGTTCGGCGGCAGACGCGCAACATTTTGCGGCAGAGCTTTCTGGAAGGTTCATAAAGGAGAGGAGGTCTTTCCCTGCTATTGCACTCACAGCCAACACCTCTTCCATTACGGCAATAGGAAACGACTACGACTTTTCAAAGGTATTTTCGAGACAGCTAGAAGGGTTATGCAGCAAGGATGACTTCGTTGTCGGTATAAGCACTTCGGGGAACTCAAATAACGTGATAGAGGGAATGAAAAAGGCTAGGGAGATAGGGGCATTCACCCTGGGAATGACGGGAAGGGATGGAGGGAGGCTGAAGGGAGTGGTAGATAATTGCATAAAGGTTGATTCAACTTTCACGCCCATAATACAGGAAGTGCACATTGCCATCATTCACATGATTTGCTATTCTTTTGACGAGATGCTCGAGTAGAGCAGGTTTAACCCCTTGTCAATATTCACCTTCGCTGAGAATCCCATTTCCTTCTTCGCTTTCGATGTGTCTGCCTGCGTGACCATGACGTAGTTTTTTACCGGCATCTTGACGTATTTTGGTTTTATCTTCGTTCCGACAATCTTCTGCAACTTTTCAACAGTCTCATTTAGAGAGTAGCTCTTCCCTGTCCCCACGTTATAGATATTGAACCCCTTTGCTGACGATGCTTTCTTCAGTGCATCGACAACGTCTGTCACGAAAACAAAATCCCTTCTCTGCTCCCCGTCTCCGTAGATCACGGGTCTCTCTTTTTTCATCATGGCATACATGAACTGGGTCAGCAGATTTGAATACACTCCCTTTCCAATGTCGTTGT
>JAKAUD010000061.1 GCA_021827885.1 Thermoplasmata archaeon
GAAAGTAAATACCAAAAAGAAATAAAAAATAATAATGAATGGATTTGGAACGCTTTGATTCATTCCTAACAACCCATATTAACAAAATTATTCTGTCCGTACGAATTTACAAAGTTGTTTGCACCGCTGGATATATAACCTGCTATAGTACTATCGGGATTAAAAGCAGTATTAGGATTACCTAAATCTCCTATAAAAGTATTTCCTGTTGGAATCCATGGTAATATTCCCTGTACACCGCTACCACTAAGATAACCACTAACTGAAAATCCGGCAACAGAATACCAAGATAATGGTTCCCATGGGTAGTAGTAATCGTTTGTGAGATACAACCACATATATTTATCCCCCCAATTCTGGTCAGCGAATGTTGACTGATAGATGTTAGAGTATTCCTGTGCAAGATTTCCGTAAGTTAAATCTAAACCTGCCCCAACTATAAACCCTACTACTCCGCCGATAAATGCACCTATAGGACCGCCAACTATAGCACCAGTTTCTATCCCAATGAGCATCCCAGTTAATCCAACAGTAAGAATCCCTTCCAAAGTTAGAGCGCCATCAGAAGGGGCGGTTAGAGAATTATAATAATTTTGTGCATCAGTGCCGCTGTAAATTGTATTTATGGTATCCTGTTCCCCATAATTGTAAGGAACCCAATGTCCTGCCCATGGAGCCCACCAAGGACCGGGCGTCCAATACGAAGCAGTGAAATAAGCTATTGTTATCATATCCCACTTTGCGTTAGTAGATAGAACATATGATGGTGGTGTTGGGTTTAAACTGTTCGGCTTGAAAAAAACATAAATAGAATTGTTATTCTTTATAGTGTATTTCTGGGTTGAATTTAATTTTCCACTATTGAGCATCGCAATAAATTCTTTATGGATTAAATAGTTCTGCATTGCAAATTTTTGCTTTTCCTGAGCAGTGATTTTCCGCAAAAGAATCACTGCAGATGGATCATCTCGCAAGAATTGCGAAAGTAAATTCTTCATCTTTAACTTGCTATACATATGGAAATCCCGAATGTTTCCACCGTTGTAAGGATTTGCTTTCTCCTTGTTCATTAACCATAATATGAGAGCGTTGGAGAACTGATCGGTTAAATTAACTGGATTCGCTATAAAGTAGCTCCTATAATCCTGACTCAGCTTCATATTCGGTACGGTATTGCCGTGAACCTGACCCAGTCCCATATCTGGCGTAGCATTGTTCTGATATCCGTTAGCAATTGAGGTTTGCATAGATGTTCCAAGGAACATGATCACTATGAAAACCGCAATTATCCCCATTATTTTGTTTGTTATTTTCACTTTCCCGTATTTCCCCCCCCCCCTATATTAATTTAGCGTGACACATATTAGCACGCTAATGCTCGTGATGTTGCTTTATCCTAAAATTTGTGAGATCAAAATATAGGGATAATCCTTTCCCTTATTTTGAAAACATTCACTTTGCATAAAAATTCATTTACTAAATACATTTATGTGATAAATGGCAAAGACTAAGGAACAAACCCAGTATAGGGAAGTTTCCCTGTCAGAATTCTTTGAAAAGAACAGGCATATCCTTGGATTTGATTCCGCTCAGAAGTCTCTATTCATGATTGTCAAGGAGGCCTTTGACAACTCGCTTGATGCATGTGATGAATATGCAATATTACCAGAAATTGAGGTGTCAATCTCCAAGGTTTCTGACGATATATTCAACATAAGCGTTACAGATAATGGTCCGGGAATAGAGCGCACCCAGGTACCAAGGGTTTTTGGCCAGCTCCTGTATGGATCAAGGTTTCATGTCATCAGGCAATCCAGAGGGCAACAGGGACTTGGCATAACGGCAGCAATCCTTTATGGCCAGTTGACCACGGGAGAAAAAGCCCTCGTGGAAACAAAAAGGGAGGCAGATGACGTTGCATTCAGGTTTGTTCTCGGAATAAATGTGAAGGACAACAAAGCAGACCTGAAACTCCAGGAGCCTTTTATTTGGGACAGACAGCACGGAACAAGAGTGTCGATTACGGCAAAGGGAAGGTATATAACAGGAAAACAGTCAATAATGGAATATCTCAAGGAGAGTGCAGTGGTCAATCCGCATGCAAGCATAACCTTCGTAGAACCTGACGGGAAAAGAACTCATTTCAACCGGACAATCGAGAAAGTTCCAATTATCTCAAAGACAGTAAAACCACATCCGTATGGCATAGAAATCGGCGAATTAATGACAATGGCAAAAGCGTCTCAAGCAAATAACCTTATACGGTTCCTTGCGGATGATTTCAGCAGGGTAAGTGACAGTACTGCCACAGAAATTGTCACCAATGCTGGGTTAAAGAAGGATGCCAAGCCGTCATCGCTGGGAAACACTGAAATAAGTGCCCTTCGTGAATCCATACAGAAGACAAAGCTCATGCCCCCATCGCAGGAGAGCCTTTCTCCAATCGGGGAGGAATTCATAAGAAGAGGAATGATGAGCATTTATGCTGAAGAGCGTCCGGAGTTTTATGGAAAACCAATAACCAGGAAGGCAGGAATTTACAGTGGAAACCCATTTTCTGTTGAAGTTGGGATGGTATATGGTGGCGATCTCCCGGGAGACCAGGCTATAAGGATCATCAGGTATGCAAACAAGGTACCGCTGCTTTATCAACCTGGATCGTGTGCCATAACACAATCCGTATTCGATCTGGACTGGAGAACTTATGGCCTTGACCAGAAGCAGGGAAAAGGACAACCATATGGCCCTGCAATTATCCTCGTTCATGTATATGGGCCAAGGCTGCCCTATACGTCTGAATCAAAGGAGGCAATCTCAGCAGTTGAGGTAATCACTGATGAGATTAAGGCTGCAATCAAGCAGGAAATGAGGATGCTTAAAACCTTTGGAAACAGGAAGGAAAAGATGAAGAAGGTAGCGGAAAGGTTTAACCTTTTCAGGAGGCTCATCCCGGAAATAGCTGTAAAATGTTCTGCGATCCTTGGAAAAGAGACGCCGGACATAAACCCCGTTGTCTCAAAAATTGCAGGGGTTGTATTCATTCACGAGGAGATTTCCAAAAAAGATGCAGGATACGTCATAAAAACGGAACTCTTCAATTTTACCCAGAGCACACACGACTTCACACTTAAGGCCCTGTACGGCGGGATGGATGATAAGGTGATAGATTTTAAAATAGAACAGCTGGGGCCAGCAGAGGAAAAGGTATTTGAAAATTATGTGGAATGGCCTGGGCAGTATCCCGGTACAGATTACTATTTTACTGGGATTGAACCGTCAAAGATTCAGGGTGCCGAACTCCTGCCTGGCGACTGGGACCTCAGAAAAATGAATGGTGAATGAATGGCAGAGATAAAGACAGATGAAACCCTGAAGAAGCTCGTTGAGAAGGTGTATAACGATTTGGTCTCCGGAGAGGTTCCGGAAGTAAAAATTTCCTCAAGAACCAAGGATAATATAGTTTTTGACCAGACAAATAATGTGTGGAAATACGGGAATTCCACAGTTTCGAGAAGCGTAAAAACAACGGATGGTGCCCAATTCATGGCGAAATCACTGTACACTATAGAATTCATACTTGACATGATAAGAAGCGGCAAATCGTCAACCCTCAGGGAGATGTATTACATATCAGAAGGCTGGAAGGATTATAAGTTTCATACGCAGGATGAATCAAACATGCTAGCGGAAGACCTTGAGGTAATAACTGCCCTCATGAGGGAGGATTTCAAATTGAGACCGGAGGAAAACGGTGCAAGTGTCATAGGAAACATTACTATTGAGGAGAAGAACAGGAAGGGAGAATTCAAGCGAATCAATTGCCGTGATGATGTTGGGGATGCCGGTTACACTATTCCATACAATGTTGAAAGCGATAAGGTGAAACTCGTATCCCACGATGCAGACTTCATTCTGGCAATAGAAACCGGTGGGATGTTTGACAGGCTTGTTGAAAATGGATTTGATGAGAATTTCCGCTCAGTGCTGGTTCATCTCAAGGGGCAACCGGCAAGGAGTACCAGGAGGCTCCTGAAAAGGCTCAACAACGAACTTGGCCTTCCGGTGTATGTATTTACGGATGGTGATCCATGGTCATTCAGGATATTTGGTTCCATCGCATATGGTGCAATAAAGACTGCACACATATCTGAATGGCTGGCTGTTCCCTCAGCAGAGTTCATTGGGATAACTGCTTCAGACATACTGAATTATGATCTCCCCGCAGATAAATTGAGTGACAAGGATATTTCAGCATTGAATTCAGAGCTGCAGGATCCAAGATTTTCAACAGAATTCTGGAAACAGGAGATTGAAACAATGCTCCAGATGGGAAAGAAAGCTGAACAACAGGCTCTTGCCAAATACGGACTAGATTTTGTGACCGAAAAATACCTTCCGGATAAGCTTGCAGATGTCCGTTGAAAATTGTCCAAGGCGCTTTGGCTTTGCGAAAGAAGATATTTAACGGTTACTCGCAGATGTTATTTCTCGTTCTTGTTTTACTCAGCAATGCCAGACCCCTGAGAAACAACCTTATTCAATGCTTTAGAGCCTTGCCCATGTATGGGCCTACCCTGCCATATCCATTTTTCCTGAAATACTCCCTCACACCAATGCCACTTATGACGAGTATCCTCTCAAGGTTCCATTCATCCATGCTTATGCGTTCAGCCTCTTCAAGAAGGCTTCTGCCGATTCCTTTGTGCTGAAATCCCCCTGCTGTTCTTTCGCCAACAGGCACTACGTTCCCAAGCACCTTAATCTCCCGTACGATAGATGAATTTAACAATTCTTCCCTGTGCGCATTCTTTGAGGGTTTCCTGAGGCGTATAAATCCTGAAATGTTTTGGTCTGTGTCCTCATAGCTCAGGAAGATTTCATCCGAACCTGATGCCTTGTATTCCCTTCGGATCATGCTGAAATCACCGCCTGTGATATCTTTAACACCAACCTCCCTTCCCCTGATCTCAAGAGATTTCTTGCCTCTTGCGGAAAGTTCTTCATCAACCAGATTACGCAGGTCACTTCTCTTCACCCCTGCATCAATGAATTTAACCGGAATATCCCGCTGCATCCTCTGTACCCTGACCCAGGGAGGCATTTCCTCCATGAAGGTTGAAATCATCTGAACTGCATCGCTGGTGCCTGTCGGTTCATATTCACCCTTCCTCCACATATTATACAGTTTGGTGCCCTTGACAACAAGAGTTGGGTATATTTTAAGCATATCGGGCATGTATGCATCATTCGACATCATCTCCCTGAAACTATTGATGTCATCATCATATGATGCTCCAGGCATTCCCGGCATGAGATGGTAAACGATCTTGAAGCCAGCATCCCTGGAAAGCTGCGTTGACTTTCTGGTTTCGCCTGTTCCATGTCCGCGCATATTTAAATGAAGCACCCTGTCGTTGATGATCTGGACACCCAGCTCAACTTTAGTTGCACCATAATCAAGCGCAAGATCAATCTCTTTCTCGAAGAACCAATCAGGCTTTGTTTCAACAGTCAGACCGATGCACCTCCTGTGTGCAGTTTCATTGCTTGTTATTGAATCTGCAAGGCCCCCGGATACAAAACCATTCATTGCATCAATGCATCCCTTAACGTATGATTCCTGGTATTCCCTGGATCGCGCCGTAAAAGTTCCTCCCATTATTATAAGGTCCACCTTGCTTGTGTCGTGCCCAATGGTTTCAAGCTGCTTGAGCCTGTTGAAAACAATATTGTATGGATCATACTGGTTAGCCCTCCCCCTGAGCGCGGAGGGTTCATAGCCGGTATATGCCTGTGGTGAATTATTTTCCACGCCACCCGGACAGAAAATGCATCTTCCGTGTGGGCATATCTCCGGAGATGTCATGGCTGCCACCACTGCAACTCCAGACACAGTCCTTGTGGGTTTTATCCTTAAGAGTCCCTGAAATTCCTTCTGGATCATGGAAGTATTTAGAATCTCACTATCTGAGGGTATATGGTCCAGTGAATATTTTCTTGAAAGCTGAAGCTTAACTGCCTGAAGTTCGCTCTTGTTCCTGATCTCCCCGTTGTTGATTCTGGAGGAAACCTCATCGTAGAAATTCATTGCCTGTCTTGAATGTTTATCCTGTAATTAATTTTACAGATAACTGGATCATCCCTCTTCGTGAATGCCATTTGTGTTCTTGCTCTCCGTCGGCTCAAGCTTTCGGCTACCCACTTCCTTTTCAAAGTAATATATCATCATTCCCACAATAATCGTTATGAAACCCAGGTAAATTGCCTTCACTCCAAGCGCATACATTATGAGCAGCGATAATACGATGGATACTATCTGAACATAGGGATAGAGAGGTGATGAGAATTCCCCCTTAACCTTTCTATGTCTCAAAATTGCGACGAATAGTCCTGTTAAGGCATAAGAGAATATAACGCCAAAGTTTGACGCAAGAGCAATAACCTGCACGTTTCCAAGGAATAATGAAGCGGCAGCCAGCCCTCCGATAAGTATTACCGCCCTTCTCGGCGAATCAGGCTTCCTTCCCTGTATCCATTCCGGAAGAGTCTTGTCTTCACTCATCTGCAGAAGGGTCCGTGAACCTGCAACAATCAGCGAAACTGTAACCGTAAAGGTTGCTATTACAGCTACGATTGCAATGGTATAACTGACAAATAATGGGGCATGGCTGAATGCAAGGGCATTGCTCAGTGGATCAGCAGATACTGAATATCTCTGCCATGGCATGAGTGCGAGCATTCCCGTCACCACCATGATATACAAAGCGGTACTCACCACCAGGGCAAATATAATTGCAAAGGGAACATTTTTTGCTCCATCCTTCACTTCAGGCGTCAGGGTTGCTATGGTGTTGAATCCAGAATAAGCAAAGAAACTCAGTGATGCAGCAACTATAATGCTTTCAAAACCAAGAGGTGCTATCGGCGTAAACCTTGAGATTTCCCAGTGCCCATATAATATTGAAATTATGATGAATAATACCAGTCCTGCAACTGTCACAACTACCAGATATTTCTCGACCCTGGCAACAACTGAAATCCCCATGTAATTAAGGAATGTTGCAAAGATGATCATTCCTATTGCGGCGATTATAACAAAATAATACGGTAGTGAGAAGAGTGAGAGTAGATATGCACCAAATCCTAGTGCCACGGCTGAAGCCGCAATGGAGTAGGAAATGCTCCGCAACCATCCCACCATAAACCCAGCGGAATCACCCATGGTTTCCCTGGCAAATGAGTATAAACCACCATGAGAGATTATCTTGGATGATAACTCCGCACTGTTTAGGGCTATTGTGAGGGCAAGAACAGCGGTAATTCCAAATGCAATAAGGGCACCGGGACCGGCATCATAAATAGTTGTTCCTGCAAGGACAAATATTCCTGCCCCTATTATATTTCCCAATCCAATGGCAGAAGCTTCCCATTTGCTCAACTTTCCATTCACGATAATATTTGTATGCAATAATGCCTTATGATTTTAAGCCTTTTTCTCTGCAATGGATCACTGGATTCTTTGCTATGCTAAATTATCATTCCCTACATTTATTCCTTATTCCAAAATCTCCCCTTGCACAATGATATTTTCCAAAAATTGAATGATTATCTTTCTCATACGAAACACAAAACCGTCATGATTCAACCCTTGCTCTCTCAAAATGCAGGAACTCCAAGCGGGAAGTGTTTTCACCTTAACCATAAACCTCACCCAGGAGAGTATAATTCGCTGGAATAAGTGGTATTTCTAAAATGTGGGTAGGTCGCGTCTTGAATTTCACAGATATTTACACAATAAGCACTAAAAGCCAACACCAAATCGCGTTTGAGAAAATTTTATCCATGAGGTGCTCACAGCGGAGCTAAACAAAACATGGCAGGAGTTTTTGCTCGAATAATAGATGATTCGTAGTTACCGGCTCAAAAATTTAGAGATAATTTTAACATATCGTAATTGTTATCCTTATATGACCCAAGAGATGCAAATAAAGAGCGTGGATATTCCTATCCCTCCAGAGTGCAATATTATTCTGGGACAATCTCATTTCATCAAAACCATTGAAGACCTATATGAAATCATTGTGACCTCAAATCCGCAGGCAAAGTTTGGCATCGCCTTTTCTGAGGCCTCCGGCCCAAGGCTTGTCAGGACAGAAGGAACTGATGATGAACTCGCGCGTACTGCTGCAGAAAATGTAATGAAGATATCATCAGGGCACTGTTTCCTTATAATAATGAGAAACATCTTTCCCATAAGTATCCTGAACCAGATCAAGAATTGCCAGGAGGTGGTAAATATCTTTGCAGCAACGTCTAATCCACTGAAAGTCCTTGTGGCAATGGAAGGGGATCGCGGAGCCATAATCGGAGTTATGGATGGGTTTACCCCAATAGGCATTGAAAATGAACGGGATGTTATAAAGAGAAAAAAGTTCCTGAGAGATATAGGATACAAAAAATAGGACCCGTAGTGTAATGGATTATCATATGGGTTTCCGGAGCCCATGATCCGGGTTCGAATCCCGGCGGGTCTGCTTCCCATGTGTCTGAATGCCCATAAAAGCACAATAATAAGACGAAGCTTATCTAACTATCAGTACTGAGACCGGTGAATTAGCTGAAACCCTTTCAGAGACTGACCCCATGAATATCCCCCTTTTGAATCCGTGTTTTCTCGTACCCATAACAATGAGTCCGGCTTTATGTTCTTCAATCGCTGCGATAATTACGTTTTTCGGGTCTCCAACTCTAACCGATCCCTGAACGTTTTTTAATCCCCTGCTTTTGAGGGATGTGACCATTCTCTCCAATTTATTTCTTGAACTCTTGACAAGTTCTTCTTCCTCGTCCCGAAGGATCTCGGTTGTGCCAGTCGTATCTCCTATGGGAGTGAAAAATGGCCGGACAACATTGATCAGATGAATGGTTGTATCAAGTTTTCTGTCTATAAGGCCAGCGGCAAATTCAACTGCCTTTTCAGATTCCTCGGAAAAATCAACTGCGACTATTATATTTTTCAGTTTTTCGTCAATATC
>JAKAUD010000107.1 GCA_021827885.1 Thermoplasmata archaeon
GAACGTTTTTAGAGCCGTTCTCAGGAATGCTTGAATTCATGGAGGCTTTGCGAACAAGCTCATGCGCCTCACTTCGTGGCACGCCTTTTGAGGTCAGTGCATATACGACTGATTCTGACATCGACATTGGATCGCTTAGAATATTTTGCATCATTCTCTTCCTGTCTATCCAGAGATTTTCCAGGACTTCTGACATCTTTACTGCGATGTAATCAGAAAGGATGCATGAGTACGGAATGGTGAACCTTTCGAGGGCACTGTTTGTAAGATCTCTCTCATGCCATAATATGGAGCCCTCAATTTCAGGAGTCAGGAAACCCCTGATAAGCCTGGCCAGGCTGCAAACATTCTCTGATGTAATCGGGTTCATTTTTGATGGCATTGCGCTTGAGCCCACCTGGCTCTTTTTGTCGAAACCCTCTCCAAGTTCTGCGATTTCAGGTCGCTGAAGGTTCCTGATCTCTGTAGCAAGCCTTTCAGTGGTTGCACTGATATTTACAAGCAGGGAAAGAAATTCAATGTACCTATCACGGCCTATTACCTGAGTGGAGTTCTCTTCTACTTTAAGCCCAAGGATATTCAGGGACTGCTCCTCAATATCAAGTGCCCTCGGTCCTAGTCCTGCCCCTGTGCCTACCGGCCCGCGTATCTTGCCTACCAAGATTCGAGGGTAAATCTGCAAAAGCCTTTCTGCATGCCTGTTCATCTCTCCCAGGAAAACAGCCATCTTTAGACCAAGTGTAACTGGGCTCGCATGCTGACCATGTGTTCTACCCATCATCACTGACAGGGCATGATCCTTGACAATTTTTGAAAGAGAAAGTAATAGACGATTGATGCTTTCCGCATAGAGAAGGAGAAACGCCTTCAGTTGCAGTGCGGTAGCAGTGTCATTTACATCATTGGAAGTCATTCCTGAATGAAGGTATTCACCAAGGCTCTTGCTGTGACGATCCACAACATTTATGATCGCCATTACGTCGTGCCTTGTCTTCATCTCCTCCTTGTTGATCTCTTCGATCATAGATGCAGAAGATGCAATCAATTGTTTGAGGTTGTCAGGAATATTCTTCGGCACCAAGTCGAACTCAGCCCTTGCTTCCAAGACTGCATGTTCAACCAGGAGCATCATCTTAAGCCTGTTTTCCTGTGAAAAAATTGATTTAACTTCCGTCCGTCCATATCTGTAATCAATGGGCGATATTTCCACAGCTACCATGAAGACTTTGCTATATTATTATGTTTAGGTACTGAACTCGATCCCCAAAGAGATGTGCTAATTGTGTAATGCTGCAAACTTTATTTTTAACACGAAATTTGGAACCTGCAGATTTAAAAGAGACCCATTATATTTAAATTACGGTATTCTATACTCATAAAGTGAAAGTGGCTGCAACTCGAGAGGGAAAGGATAAAGCGGTTGGAGTAGTTATAGGGGCTCTCCTACTGACTGTAATATTGTTCGCTGCTCTATCAGCCTACATTCTATATTACGTTCCTTCCACAGCATATGCAAATGAGACATCTTCCCTCGTTTCCGAGCAGAACGGCTTCCTTTCTCTATCACAGAAAGTCACGTCTCCTCCATATCCAGGAAGCATAATCACTGGCAACATACCTCTTGGTTATGGTGGTGTACCTCCATTTTCGGCACCCACACAAGGAACCTTGAGTTATAGTAACAATAGCTCAGTTTTTCAAGCATATCTAAATTATACCTACGCAATCAATCTCGTCAATTCTACTCTTTCTTCAATCCTACAACCAAATCAGGTCGCTATACTGCCTATCACTATAACATCCGCTGTCCAGCAACCTACGATGTTTGATGAAAGACTCGTTATAGATAGTGGAGCATACAAAGGAATAGAGTCTGGAAACCTCAGTAATATTTTCTTTACTTATACCAATGGGACAGTTGTTCCTTCTTGGCTGGAGAATAATAACACTAACAGTTCAACATCAACCACATACTGGCTTAAGCTTGATCCGCTTGCTGCAAATTCGCCTGTTGTAGTAGACATGGTTTTTCTTCCTATTTCGATTAACATTATGAATCCGTACCAGACTGGGGAAGCTTCCCAACTTTCCCCGATCTTTGGTCAGTATAATGATATGAATTCAGTATTCGGAAGTGGTCTCGAATATCAGATTTACTTTTACAAGCCGGGTAATAAGCAGCCACAGACTATAGACAGTCAAGGATACCAATCGAACTTATATCAAGCTTCATTACAGGATGGAACAATCATAGACATTCCATATACTGTTAATTTTTATAAAACTGCTAATGCATATTTCAAATCAACGACAAATCCCTTTTACACAGCTTTCATTGGAGATACTCAATCAGTCAACGGCAATACGGAAAGTAACGTGATAATGAATTATCAGGAAGGATATTCTGGTGGGATTCCTTATCCTGATCCCCCCGTATCAAATACTGCTAATTCTTGGCTGATTAAAATGATAGGCTTCGCCCAAGTAAATTATTCTTCAACAATTAATGGTGCAACCGATGATGGAATGAGTATGGGATATTCAACAAGCTCTTCAGCATCCTCGGTCGGTGCAAGCTGGTTGAATACCTCAGATTATTTTAATCTATTCAATCAATATCAACCACAAGGTTGCACTATTTACAGTGGTATTATTCCTCAACCCGGTACTTACTCGTATAATATGAATTACTTTGAGTACGGTGGAGGCGCCTATACTGCAGTATGGTCAAATACAACCATTTCTTATTATCATCCTATTTTTCCAGCGGGGACAACCTATCCTTCGATAACATTTGGTAAGTTAGGAATTGAGAATTTAACCAGTGTACCAATAACTCTAACAAATAATCAGCACTTATCCGAGCCTACTGTTTACCAACAGAGATTAGTTATAAGCAACGCACAGTATCAAGCGAAGGAGGCCGCAAATCTCCAAAATATTATATTTACGTATACAAACGGAACAATTATTCCTTCTTGGCTTGAAACAGGTAATTCTAACACATCTACCCAGACTGAGTATTGGCTATCAATGGCAGGAATGCCCGCTGATTCCAGCGTTACTATTAACATGTTGATTTTACCAAAGCAACTTAACATGTTCAATAATTTCAGGACCGGGGAATCGCCCCAATACTCCGCCGGAGTTTATGATGATGGATCTTTTGTTTTCCCATTTTATGATTCTGGGAATTCCGTGTCGCAGTTTTCAACTGTGAATGCTGGAGGTCTGATGACAAGTTTGCAGAACGGACCGTTTGGGTCTTCTGTTTCAGTTATTTCACTTTCTGGTCCTACAACTAGTTCAGGTTCCAGTGAATCTGTAGCATGGATAGACAGTAATTTAAGCGGAAATCTAATTCTTCAGTCCTGGGTGTATTTGGATGGCAATGAAAATGCAATGATGGCGGCAAGGGGTTCTTCTAGTACGTCAAATGTAAATTATATTTTGGGAGACGGATGGGCGGGTCAGCAGGCACAAATCAGTTATGAGCAGGGTAATTCGAATACATATATTTCCGGGTCTGGAAGCAGGGGCACATCCTGGTGTTTTGTTACAAGTGAGTTGAATGGGAGCAATCTTTCTGTGGTCGTCTCAAAAGGTCCACTTGGAGTGGGGAGCATAATTCTGGCTCAGACTTCTTCTACTAGCACCACTATACCCGCTTCAAATAGTCAATATGCAGGGATAGCTGTCTGGTCTGGCTCTAAAAGCCCAGCGTATTTCTACCTTCTTAGGGCAATAACGCTTCCTGCAAATGGTATCATGCCTACTGTAAGCACTGCTCAGAAAGTTTCTAATGCAACCAATTTGAATGAAATTGTAGTGCATTCCAGTTTGCTAGTCTATGGTAATTTTAATTCAAAGATCGGGTCCTCCATACATGGAACGAGCCTATACCTTGCAGACGGATCTGTTGTTTTAAAAACTGGAACGCAGAAACTGATTGGCAATATTGTACCGATTAATGTTTCGCGTACTTCTTTTGGAATAAATCTTTCAGTATCTGCTGTAAGTATAGCTGGCTCTAATATATCGACATCTGTAGACGGGTCGTCACTAATCAGGCTTTCTAATATAAATTCAACAACATTCTCATACTATAGAGGCGAGGAGTTGAGTTTGCTTTATCATGATTCTATCCCTTATACTGCGGAAGTGGGAAGCATAAACCTAACCAGCTTTTCTTATGTAGTAACAGGTATTCTGGCACCTGCATTCAATAGTACTATGTACTCAATATATGGCAATGGCCAGACGGTTTCAGGAAGTGGGCAGTGGTACATAGGATCTGGTGCTTTCTTGGTTACCTCGAACCAGAACATCTTTTCGATTGCCTTATCTACTTCCTTTACTTTGCTAAGTTCAATAAATACAAATTATGCAGCTTACACTCTGCTGGATGTTTAGGTGAAAAATGAAGTCTGTAGGTGGAAAGGGAGATAGTGCAGTTTCTGAGGTCATTGGTACAGTATTGGTCTTCGCAATTTTTATTTCAATATTCACGACGGTATCTGCATATTACATTCCTGCTACTCAGAGTGCCTCTGAGACAAATTATCAGCAGGCGACCATCAGTTCACTCTCTGATCTAGCTGCCTCGATAACAAGCCCATCTTTATCAACTGGTTCTATCATAAACCAGAATGTGCCTCTGGGGATACAGGGTGGCATACTTTCCCCCGCAAGAACTACTTCACTGACATATTCTACTACAGGAATAAGTGGCTCCATCAATTATGGAGTGGGCCTTTCCTTTGCTTACACATCAAATCACCCAACTTCGGCTATCCTTAACAAGCTGCTTCAGACATTTCCCACTGAAACGCTTGTGTCCCCCAGCGCAGTGGCATACGATCCCCTTAACTCGCACATATTCGTATCAGGCTATGGCTCCAACGTCATCGCTACAATAGATCTTACTCACAATACTGTGCTATCTTACACCTATGGTGGATATGGGCCAAAATTCATGGATCTTAATTTAGGAAGTAATAGTCTCTATGTTGCAGATCAGAAGGCACTGAACGCAACAAAATTCTCATATATTACCATAAATGAATATTCTGCTTCATCTTTAAGCCTTACAAATTCGGTACAGATTCCATTTACGTCTAAATTGAGTGCCGACGTAACTGCATTTACAGTAGATACATCAAACGGAAATGCATATATCGCATTTCATACCATGTCTGGCACATCAGTCGTCGGTTCATATATACAGGAGTATTCTGGAGGATCCCTTGAGCTTCTGGAGAATATCTCGTTATCAACTTCTATCACGATCACGGATCTTTGTGCCTATAATTCAGGGTCTGAGAATGCCTTGATAGCCACATTCAGTTCTCCTTCAAATCGAAATGTTGACAATCCTGAATTCATGGTCTTCAGTCCTTCTACGCTTTCATACACGACAGACACAATTAACTTCTCCGGCTTTTATTCAAGTTCTGCATTAACAATATTAACGGGTAAGCCAGAGGTTACATTAACATCCGCTTTCGCCCTACCATCAAGTAACTTGCTCTTATTTGCTTTTAATATAACAAATCAGACAGGGTCAACCTTACTTTCAAGTCTTCTTGCATATCCGGGACCAGGTGTTGCAGGGATAGCTGGCAATTCGCTTTCATCCAGCAATAACATTGTTGCTGCTACCCAGTTTTACTCAACTGTCGGATACATTCTTAATCCACAGTATATTGCTTATGATACGTTTTCTAAAACTTTTGCTACCACCGCAGGAGCCTTCAGTAAATCAGGGGGTGCACAAAGTGCCCTGCTTTACAATTTTACAGAAAGCAGCTTGACCAATCAGGTTGAAACTTCAAACACTTATACGGGCGATGCTGGCCAGATTGCCTTTGCTCAGTCAACCAGCGGACAATCATATTATCTGACGACCAGTAACCTTTCTGACACAATTACAAGGTTTTCCGTGACATCTTCCGGTACCATAAGTTCTTACAATACAATCCTGACAAACTTTTTCAATGGGCCGTTTGCTTCTCTTTATGATTCATTCAACAACTACCTCTATGTCACAGATTACTCGTCCGGCTATGTTTCAGTGATCGATCCTGATACATGTGCACTCATAGGTGCTATCAGCTTGGGCGACGGTACTTTCCCAACCAATTTGACTTATGACCCATTCAATGGGACAGTTTATGTAACGGAGTCACAGGCTTCGGCGATCGCCGTGATTAGCGGGACTAAGCTGATTTCAACCATTTCAGTAAGTGGATCCCCGGTGGATATTGCTTTTGATCCTCATGATAACTCAGCATATGGATCAATACAGACTGCATCTGGAGCCCGGTTTGTTAATATATCAAAGACGGGTCTTACCTACAGTGCTTCGACATACATTGGAAACGCGGGTTCTGTAGCTTTTGACTCATATAATGTTTCGAATAGTACGTATGGACTTGTAGCAGCCAGTTCAGGATCGTATTACATCTATGATCTATCCTCTGGTTACATAGGGCAATCTCTCTCCGGACCATCAACGTCTTACAAATTGAACATAATCTTCAACACGTACACTGGGACGATGTATGCAACATCTGACCAGCCTGCAGGTAAGGTATATATTTACACCGAATCAGCCTCAGGATCTTTCAATCCATCTTCCACCAAATATCTTTTAGCAGGATCTTACTCATATACCTCTGTTTTCGATGCAGCGAACAACCTCCTATACATCGATAATTCAGGCTCCAGCAATATTACTATTTATGATACTGTAACCGACAGCTACTTTTCTACAATTTGGATTGGTTCTACTCCCCTTGCATCTGCATTTGACCAGGAAAACGGGTATATTTTCATCCCAGACTTCGGATTCAATAAACTTTCAGTCATAGACGGTGGCTTCACTATCTACAATGGAAAAGTCGGGATACTGGACAAGGGTAACTTCAATTTTGGAGGTTCTATCTCAACTTATGGATCTACCAGGTTTATCACTCCTAAAAGCTATATACTGGAAGATGGAGCACTATTCCAGAACTCATCTTCTGGAAGCAGCAGGCTCCTTTCACCGATTCCTTTTGCAGTGCTAAACCAGAGCGGTTCTCTATACTTCTCGGACGTGTCATCTTCTTTTACCCTAGGGGCAGGACAGACTAACGAAAGTGCAAGTTCCTATTCTTCGACCAGCCTTAAATTACAGGTGGTAAGTGAGCAGAATTATACGTTCTCAAAAGGAAGCCAGTTTTACATAACCGATGTATATGGTAACAGGTATGCTGCTGTTGCCACCGCTGTTTTCATGGAGTTCTTTAATTTAACTCTCAATACGCCATATGCGTCGCTTATCAATAGTTATTTTTATGCACATTATTCAGGAAATAGCGGCCAGGCTCCAAGCAGTTGGAATTTCGCGGGTATCCCCATAACCTTCAGCCAGGAGGGGAACAGCATATCTATATCTTTACTACACCCTATTTCACTCGCTTTTGTTTCCGTCGTAGCATACAACATTGGATTATTGGAGGTTTAGAATGCTAAAAAACAGGTCAACAAAGACAGATAGTGCGGTTGCTGAAATAATAGGATATATTCTGGTTTTTGCAATGGTCGTTGTTACTGTTACATCTTTCATAGCGGTATACGTGCCTTATTCAAGCAATAATAATCTATCAAATTACCAAACAGATTCCATTTTATCTTTATCCAGCGCAGCTAATCACCTGAGTTCTTTTTCGACTGGATTAGGCTCAACTTACACGGAAAGTATTCCCATGGGAGTGAAGGGGTCATTTTTCGCACCTGACAGCCCAACCAGCATAACAACTTCATCTTCGAGCCCTACATTCTCTATGTCGTATGCTCTCGCCCTTAACATACAGGTCGAGGGTCATCAAAGCAAGACAACATCCACCCTAAACAAAGTTATAGATACTATCCCCGCGGGCAATTTGCCAATTGGCATCGTATTTGATCCTAATAACGGGTATATTTATGTTGCAGATTATTACTCACAGATTTATGCAATCAGCGGATCGTCGGAGAAAGTGGTTTCCATCATTAATCTTCCATCCAATGAACACCCTTATGCTATAACTTACGATTCAGCCACACAGGATCTTCTTCTAACAACGAACGGAAACCCGAATGAGCTTATATCCATAAGCACAGCCACTGGTCAAGTAGTAAACACGCTTATTTCAACAGCAACCTTTTACGACATTGCATATGATCAGCAAACCGGTGCGGCCCTGGTGAGCTTCTGCCAGAATGGTGGAGCGAGCGTTGGTGTTGCGGTATACAATGCAAGCAACTTTGAGACGATCCAGCCACCGTTGAATTATGCACAGCATTCTTCTACAATACCATCTGCACTGACATATGACCCTTCAAATGGTCTCATTTACGTGGCAGGAGGTTATTCGATATGGGTGCTGAATGGTGTCACTTATCAATTTGTTGGCAGGTATACAAGTTCCGGAGGTTTCTTTGCTCAGGCGTTGTCTCCCTGGAACATGGTATTCGATTCCTACACCGGGGTAGTATACAGCACCGCTGATACTGTTTCAGGTGGCGGAGGGACTGGCCCGCTGATTCCTACCAGTACAACTTCTTATGATACGGTATATATGTTTGACAGCACTACTCCAACCTCTGGTCCAATAAATGAAATGTCATCTTATCAGTACCCTACCCCTACTGGAATTGTTTATGATCCAGCAAACCGCTATGTGTACGTTGCTGATTACGCTGCAAACCAGGTAGCTATCTATGATGGTTCAAATACTTCCACAACAGGCCCCATTGATACTTTAGCAGTTGGAAACGGACCTGGAGCAGGCTTCAACTCCATGGTATATGATTCTACAAATGGAAACGTTTACGTCACTAATTCCAATTCAGGTACAGTCAGTGTGATAGAAGGGAATACAAATATATCAAAAGGGTGGTCCGTATCAGGTCAGAAACTTGGGTTATCTGATACATTGAATGCGACTGGATCCATTTCACTGGGTTCAAGCAATTCCTTCTCACATGGTGAC
>JAKAUD010000150.1 GCA_021827885.1 Thermoplasmata archaeon
TCTGCAACATTAAATTCAGCATTTCCATAGACCAGCCTTCCGCTGTCTGAAGGCTGTCCCCCTCCCCCGGGATAGAACGCTGTCCTGTCCAGGACGAGAGCGTTGCCAACCTTGTTCAGGACTTTGCAATCAAACTCCCTAACATAGGAATCAGTAAGGTACAGTCTTTCAGTCACTTTTCTCACACTACTGTGAAAAAGAGTCCAATTAAACTCATAAATTTTATTACATAGAAACATTGCCTAGAATTACCAACAATACTGAAAATTTTCTACGAATTGCACCTTATCTGTGCAGAGTTTTAAAAAATACCGTTATGGCACTATTTTCCCATTATTTCTTCTGTATTTCCCTTTGATTTTTAGCCGATTGTTATTAACCGAAGCTACCTCACCCCTCTTGACCAGGGGGAATATGTTGAAAGGATTGTGTACAAGGCACTTCAACGCTTATCTCGATCACGTTTCCATGAAGACAGAAAAAGCGATCTATACCATTGAAGGAGGAAGGAAGTAGACTGCAGCCTACTGCCATCTCAGGAATGCCATGAGAACATTCAAGAGTAGCAGGATTAAGGAAATGGTTCCTGCTTAGTCATCGCTCGGTATCCAAGAACCTCTCCAAAGTCAATTCGTTCACAACGGTTAAATATCGGTCATGCAATCTATACATTAAATGGACTCATTGATCATATTTGCAATTATAATTGGACTAACGACAGGGGTCTATTATGCAATGATGGCGCTTGGACTTAATTTAATTTTCGGGGTGATCAAGATTGTTAATCTTGCCCATGGGGACTTTATAATGCTATCCGCATACATGGCATTTTGGCTCTACTTCCTGACAGGAATGTCACCCCTTGTTTCTCTAATGATTGTGGTGCCAGTTTTCTTTCTTGTCGGGTTGTTTGTCTATTATGCAATGGTAAAACAACTCATCAAGAAAAAGGACTCTGAGATGATATCAATTGTTGCCTTTTTCGGTTTATCAATTGTAATTGAAAATGCAACTTCACTCGCATTTGGGAATTCATATCGTTCACTTCCTCTCAATTTCCTCCCGATCACACACATTAATTTTCTCCATTTTTCAATTTCGGTAATAATACTGCTCATGGCCGCAGTCTCCGTTGTAGTTATATTCACCCTCTTCTACTATCTAAACAAGACCAGAAATGGAATGTCTGTTAGGGCGATGATGTCTAATGAGGAAACTGCCAAAGCTTTTGGATTAAACACGTCGGTAATTTATGCTACTACAATAGGTATAGGCATGGCTATAACTGCAATAGCAGGTGTATTTTCCCCTTATCTATTTGGTGCAATATACCCCAGCGAAGGAGGATTGATAACGATCATAGCATTCTCAATTATAATAATTGGTGCACTAGGAAATCCGGTCGCCACAATTTTTGGAGGGTTAATTTACGGGGTTATAATAAATTTAACCGATATCTATGCTCCTGGGTGGAGCTATGCCGTTACATTCATCATTCTCGTAGTAGTGATAATAGTCAGGCCAAATGGAATAGTGGGGGCGAAAATCCGTGAAATTTAGGAAGGAAACCTGGACGTTTATATTTGTGATCGCTATAATTATAGCATTTTGCTTGGCGGGACCACGGTTCTACCCAAACCCAGCATTCTTTGAAAGCTTGATAATATTCATGATACTCTCGCTCTCATTCAACCTCATATACGGTTTCACAGGTTACCTTCCGTTTGGATATGCTTTATTCTTTGCCATAGGGGCGTATGGATTTGGTATAGGTGTAATAAGAAATTTTGGGGTGATCCCATCATTTTTCCTAGGGGGAATATTTTCATTGGCCATTGCACTAATATTTGTACCTATGCTGAGACTCAGGGGAGCCTATTTTGCAATTGCTAGTCTTGCAGCCTTCGAAGGAGTGTATTACATAATTTCAAATCAATCCCTCACGCCTTTCACGAGGGGGCCGTACGGAATATCAACTTCATCCGTTTTTAACCAGAATTTGACTTACTCCGTCTCTCTTGTCGTTCTGGTCGTAGCAATCCTTGTTACCTATTTGATCAGGAGATCAAACTTTGGTCTTGCGTTAAAGGCTATCAGGGACGATCCCACGGTTGCTTCCCTGTCAGGAATCAATGTTGGTCTCAACAGGAGTGCGGCCTGGCTGATCAGTACGCTCTTTGCAGGTTTCTCCGGTGCCCTATTTGGGTGGTTTCTAAGCTTTTTCTATCCCTCATCAGTATTTTCCGTAAATTATTCGCTTTTCGCTATAGCCTTTACGATTTTCGGGGGCGCGGGAACCCTCATCGGTCCTATCATAGGATCGGGTATCCTCTATAGCATATACGATGCTGTTGGCGTAATATATCCACTTTACTTCGCTCTAATATTCGGCCTTATAATAATCCTGCTTATTATATTTCTTCCTGAAGGTTTAAAAGGGATTTTCAAGAAATATTTCAAGTGGGAGATGTTGTGACGTGCTGTCCCTTAAAGGAATCTGGAAGAACTTCGGGAAGCTAACGGCACTTAAAAACGTGAACATTGAATTTCAAGAAGGATCCTTAATTGCAATTATAGGCCCAAATGGCGCCGGAAAAACAACTCTTGTGAACGTCACGACCGGTGTTTTTAGAGAGGATAAGGGATCAATAATCCTAGACAACAAGGCAATAAACAGGCTCTCCCCAGATCACAGAACAAAAATGGGAATCAGCAGAACTTTCCAGATACCGAAACCGTTCTCCAATCTTACGGTCAGGGAAAATGTGAAGATCGGAGGTCTTTTCTCAGGTAGGGCCAATAAAAGGAAAATAGAAGAGGATTCTGATAGAATCCTAGGCGAACTCGGATTGAAGTCAATGGAGGGAAAGAGAGCGGATGATCTTAATACTGAGCAGAGGAAACTGGTTGATCTTGGAAGAGCCATAGCCTCTAAACCAAAATATCTATTTATGGACGAAATGGGCGCCGGACTTGCGGAAACTGAAATAATTTCACTTTCAAAACTCATAAAAAAAATCCAGGCTGAAGAGGGAATCTCTGTCATTTATATTGGACATGTGATGAAACTTGTTAAGGAACTAGACTGTCCGATCGTCGTTTTTTCAGAGGGCTCTCCTATCTTTAAGGGTACCTATGATGAGGTCATGTCAAACGATGAGATAATAAAATTGTATCTGGGGGATAGGTATGCTAAAAATCAATAACTTGGTGTGTGGCTATGGGGATCTCGACATAATACACGGAGTTTCTTTCGATATTGAGGATAATCAAGTGAAAGTTTTACTTTCTCTTAACGGCGGGGGAAAGACCACTCTGCTGAAATCCCTGTCTGGACTTATCCGACCAAGGGAGGGAACGATCTCTCTGGATGGAAAAGACATCACGAATGCATCTCCGAGGGAACGGGTGAAAAGAGGTATGCTTTACATTCCGGAATGGGGAATATTCCCAAACCTATCAGTTAGGGAGAATCTTATAATCGCATCATCTAATAGGGAGAATTCGACCAACTATGACATAAACTCAGCAGTCAGCAGTTTCACTGAACTAAAGGAGCGTATGTTCGAAAAGGCAGCATCGCTTTCGGGTGGGCAGAGAAAGATTTTGATGCTTGCAATGGCAGTCGCATCAGGATCAAAACTTTTCCTTCTAGACGAACCATCATCAGGATTATCACCTGCGTTCGTGGACAGGGTACTGGATACAATCAAGCAGTTGAAGGAGAGTGGGATGACTTTCCTTATTGCGGAGCAGAACTCGAGTTTCTCTGAAATCTCTGATGAAATTATGATACTTGATCTTGGAAAAATCATATCTAGGGGAAAATACAAAGAATTAAGAAAAATTGATGAAATAAGAAAAAAATTCTTTAGCCTCTGAGCTTATGGTGCTGGGTAGATTGGGCTGCCAGTTGCCATTGAGCTTGGATACACGATTACAACCTTCAGGCCACCAGATCCATTGGGTACCACCTGACCGATTGGTGGCGACTCCCCTGTCTGCATTCCACTGTTTGGATCAACCTGGAATAGACCGTCCACTGTTGTTATCTTTCCGGAAAATGAGTTGATAGCGTTTCTAACTGCTGTCGCATTAAGCGACCCAGCTGTAGTTATCCCATCCTGTATCACAAGACCTGCCGTATAACCAGCCACGCTTAAGTATCCGAATGGGACACTAGGATATGATGAGTTCCAGGTATTTTGCAATGCAGATAGATTCATCCCGTAATTAACGTCATTGTAAACAGACTCAGGCGGGAAAGCGTATGTAAACGTGTACGACATATTTGTACCAACTGCCGATAGCATGGTAGTGTATAGTTGTCCAGGGAATATCGTGAATAGATAGGGGAATGTAACCCCCATAGAATGTAGCTCGTTAATGAACGGAATATCATTTGTCGGATAGCCATAGAATACTACTGCCTGCGGATTATATGATTGTAGCGTCGTGATCATGGAAGAAAAGTCTGTCTGGCTTGTGGAGAACCCTTGATCATACACTGGAATGACACTGTGATTTTTGAGATTATTTACGAAGAACTGGGCTAGCGGTGTCGTGAAGTCATTTTCTGCATATGCAACTGCGACTTTCGTTATATTAAGGCTCAGTAACTGATCTGCTCCATATTTCGCGTAAGCAGGGGTTCCAGGTATAGACGTCAAAACTATATAGGGGCTAGTCACATTGAAGAATGAAGCGGACGAACCAGTTACGTCAAAGAGAAGAACGTGATTCTCCTCAGCTATAGATACGGCAGGTGCAGTAAGAACTGACCCAAAATCAGCTACTAAGAAATCTACGTGATCTGTGGTTATCAGTTGGCTGTAAAGGGTGGTAGCCGTACTCGTATCACTTCCGTCGTCATAAGCAATTATTTTAACTTTCAGCTTTTCTCCTAGCGAAGAAACATAAATCCCGCCTTGCGAGTTGATTTGGTTAGCCCATAGTAGTAACCCGTCGTACTCAGGTATCGAGGTAGACGCAAACGAACCTGTTGATGCATAGAGCGTCCCAATCGTTATTTCAGAAGGAGCGCTTGATGGTTTTTTTGTAGCCTGAATTGCATAATACCCCCCGGCAATCGCAACGACCACTACGACCACAATGACCGCTATCCATACCCCGGTACGTCTTTTCTTTGTTTGCGGTGTCCCAGATGTTGTATTACTTCCACTTCCTTGAGTCATTTAGTACACCCATTTGTTATACGTCAAACTGTATATTATAGTTTTGGTGAGCCCTTTAATTGAAATGACGTTTGAAATAGGCAGTGATTTAAAAGGTCGGGAGATTGTTACCTATGGGCAATACTCATCTAAATTCTGTTTCCCAGAAATGATATTCACTTTCACTTCAGTCTTGGAACATAAACACTCTCTTCCCTCCTGACTATGTTTTTCACCTGTCCTCCATCCACAAATGTTTTGATGTTCTTGAAGGCCTCTTCGAAAACCATATCCAGTGCCTCTTCAGATAGGCTTCCCGCCACATGGGGAGTTATGGTTACATTTTCGCGTCTGCTTTCAGCTAATTGTGGCTCATCCCACCAAACATCAGTAAGATATGAAAAATCGTCCCTGTTACTGAGGAATTCCAACATGTCTTCTCTGACTACAATTTCTGGGCGAGCGACGTTCACCATTATGGAATTCTTCTTGACAAGAGTCAACTGATTGGTTCCTATGAGACCTAGTGTCCTAGTAGTCAGTGGTAAGGAAATGACAATTATGTCCGACTGCCTCAATAATTTTTCAAGGTCTTCAATGGTATACATCTCATTAACGTTTGCGTCTTTGCGGCTCCGTCCTATTGCAAGAACCCTCATTCCAAATGCCTGGCCTAAATGAGCTACACGGCTTCCTATGCCACCATATCCTATAACTCCCAGAGATTTCCCGTAGAGAATGGAAGTAGTTTCAGGTTTGAATATCCCATTGAATGTCTCTTGTCTGAATTTTGAAATTTTTTTCATGTGAGCCAGTATAAGTGCAAACACATGTTCTGCCACAGGAATGGAGTAGGCTCCAGCATTACTAGAGATAATGGTCTCAGGTGGGATATTATGAAGGTCAATGTGATCAATACCAGCAAAAATAACCTGTATGAACTTTGGGACCTTGTTATGCGGAAAATTGTTGTCCCGTATTAACAGAACATCAGTTTCGGCAATTTCCGGATACCAAACGACATTTTCTTTTCCTAATATTCTTTCTCCGATTTCTCTCTGTCTTTTGTTTACTTGAAAGGTTACGAGGGTTTTCATAAATTATGAGGACAAGAAAGGTCATTAACCTTATTATTGAAACGGTATCATCTAAAATGACAATACTTTGCATTGAATACGTATCAGGATGACACTTGCCCATTTTGCTTATAAATGGTAATTTTTTTTAGGGTTTATAAAGCTATCAATTTACTTCTGTTTTGGAAATTGCACGTGGCCGACATCTGAGTTTTGTTGAGGATGTCAGAAATTTCTGGCATTTTTTGCTGAAATCTAAAGTCGAATAGCCAATTTCCTATACCTGTTATATTTATTTTGAGTAACACTGGTTCTTACTTTATCAAGTGAAGCGAGATTTTTTTGGAGATGCATCCTCAAATGCATTCTCAAATTACAGATCAATATGAAATACCCGTATACCAAATCATTAGGAATCGGCAAATTGGGCTCATTGGATTTCCCGTTCTTAGGTCTAGAAGACCGTAATAACATCTATGTCAATGGGTCCACTTTAGCCATTTACTTGAACAGCATCCTCCGCCATTTATTGAAATAAGAGAAGTGTACTGTTGCCTAGAGTGATCTGGTGCAAATTTCCAGGCAACAAGAAGTTAAGTCACCGTACCTACGTTATGCCATGCCTTCTCAGAAAATGAATTGATATAATCATCAAGAAAACCGATACTAGGGATATCGTTATTAACCCCCATTTGAATGAACCAAAAACAGAGTACGAATATCCAATTATTAATGGTGAAACTATGCCTCCGCTCTGAGAACTAAGGTTAAGTATGGAACTCGCAGAGGAGAGACTTTCATCGTTTCCTGAAACATCCGAGGCCATTGACATAGAGGGACCAGCATAGAAACCATAGAATAGACCGAGCAGCGACGATAGAAACATAGCTGTTAAGAAATCCACGAATGAAATCAAAGCGATAACCACGCCTATGACCATAATTGGTAAGGCTGCAAAAAGGAGTCTTCCATTTCTTAATTTGACTGACATATAACCACCAACCGGAGATGAAACTACGCCGAGAAATGCTGGAATCCAAGAGTACAGAAATATTTTATTTTCAGGCACATGAAAGTTAAAAGCAAGAATTGAGGAGAACATGGCAAGGAAGCCAATATATACAAAGCCCGCGGAAAATCTCAGCAATGCTGGAAAGATGACTCTTTTCGATATCAGGATCTTTATTCTTCCCTTGGCAGGGTCTCTCAAGAATAACATATTTAGGATGGTAACTATCGCAAGAAGTGGAAACATTATCAAGAAAGGAAACGATGAAGAGATTACATATGTGGAAATCGTGAAATATTCACCTATAGATGCTCCAACAAAAAACCCTAGCTGATATATGCCTAGCGCAGAAGACCTCTTATCTCTCCGGTTCCACTTTTGGACAAGCGATGCGTCTGAAACGTATATGAATGCCGAAACTGAGCCTAACGCCAACTGGAGGACCAAGACAGCAATATAGGAATCCAACGAAAAATACAAGATGATAAAAAATACGGTAAGGGAAAGAAATGATATTTTATTCAACATTGCAGTTCCAAAAATGTCAGAGAGAATGCCTCCAGGAACCTGAAGTACAGTATATCCTATCCAGTAGGCAGTTAACAAGAGTGACCCATAGAATAAGTCAGTGTGCATTGAGACTACGATGAATGGAAGGATTGCAGGAATAAAAAAACGAATAATCGAATTAAGGATGAATGAGGCAGTCGAAAGTGGAATGATGATCCTCGAACCGTACATATCTAATTTAGTCATTTGATTTTCTCAAACGGGTTCTTTAATAAATTAGTTATTTCTCTTAAGAGGATTTCGTCTATCACAATCTCTTCGGTTTAATCTTGTGGTCACCGATCTATTTTATATTTTTGTGGTTTTTGTATCTTTCATTCATAGCGTCATGAACTATGTGTAGTGTTATGTTAATCCTTACTGATACAGTGCTCTGATTGAGTAGGGAATATACCTAACCGTTTGCTTTTCCTTCAAGCGACACTAGTCACTGTTTAGTGTCATTATCGAAGTAGAAAAGAACGAAGAGAAAGAAAGTGAAATGGAAAACATGAATGACTATGCCTCGTGGAGAGACATAGGCGAAAAGGAGAGCGTCGCAACATATACGTCTCACTCCGGAGATATCTTTGAAGAGTTATACTTTTCATTGAAATGCATAAAATTATGTAAAGAAGAAGTATATAAAGAAAACAGATATCGCGGCAAAGGTCATAACGGGCCCGAGGAGATTCTACCCCCCTAGGAGTGCGGGCTCATCACTTAAATTATAGATGATGCATATTAAACATTTTTCTGATCCTAGTATCTAATAACCTCTTGCTTAATTTACTCTCTCACTGTGGTTGCAACTAATGTAATGTCACATGCATTACTAAACGTTCAGTCTCTATGAGATGTTGCTACACCAGGTGCGATGATATGCAGGGTGCAACAGTCTTTTCCATTAGGCTGTGTGCACAGATATCTGCTTTCTACGATAGTGATAAGGAACTCAAGCAGATACAGGGCGTCATTCGCATAGATAATTGGCTATTTGTACCGGGGTCCATGATGGTAGGAAAGACAAGCCGCTCCACGCAATCTTCGGCTTCTATGTGACAAAACGATGGAACGTTCTCTAGGAAGTACAGCAAAAATTCTTCGGCAACAAGTTACTCCCTATTACGAGTGTCACCATCGGGGTCACTGGATGTAGAAAACTCCCTGTACTTTACACATTCATTGC
>JAKAUD010000112.1 GCA_021827885.1 Thermoplasmata archaeon
CCGTGCTACTTCCACTATTCTTTTATCAATCTCTTCCATACTTCTTCGTACCTCCGTTGGTTGTACAGCAGAGGTATACCTTCCTGGTTACATGAGACTCATGTCTCCTGTATCAGGAAGGGTTTACGTGTTATACACATAATTCATGACGCTATGACGGCAAAGCTTCTTATTGAGAATATAAAGGAGAATTTCAACAAGCGGTATCAATTCAAAAACAAGCAATATACCTTGGATAACATCCTCTATGAAAATGTGAGGACTCTGAGCAATTACATCTCTGGAAAATCAAAGGTGTTGGATTTCAATATCCCTGAAATAAGGATTGAAAGGGTAGACAATAAAGAGGTAAGGTCAAAGATAATGTCGATGGACCCTCTAAAGATAAAAGAGCTATGGATAAACAAATTTACCCTCTGGTATCAGCAAAAGAAGATTAAAGAAGGGAAAGAGATTAAAGTTTATAAGCATGTAAGGGTGAGGGCTAAATGAATATATTGGGCGCATATAAAAAATATAGAAAGGCCTACAAAAATCCGATATCTGTAATGTGGAATATTTTCAGGAAAGAAAAATTCATTTCTGTGGTACTTAAAGATGGTAGGGAGGTGGGGTTGACTCATTTTTTTACGGTCATATATCCTATTTTTATCGAGAGTTTTCCAGAAAAGGAAAAAAGTGAAAAATTTATAGAATCTGCGTTGAGAATTCAAAAACCAGATTGCGAAGACCAAAATCGCAAATTCATACAGCTTGATTATAATAATTATCATATTAAATTATATATTCCATTTAAAACTGGTAACTTAGACCTTAGTTCTACAGTCGAAGTTTTCCTATTTGAAGTTTATAAATTCTTGAGACCTGAAGGTGCTATAATTATTGATATAGGTGCCAACATAGGCGATTCTGCTATATACTTTTGCCTAAATAATGCAAACCGTGTTATAGCACTTGAACCTTTTCCGTACTCCTATAATTTTGCCACCCTTAATATTACTGCCAACAGTCTGGTCGATAAAATTCAGCTTTTGAATGCCGGATATGGTAAAGATTCAATAGTCAATGTCCAAGAAGGAGAATCCAGTGGTTTAAGCTTATTGACAAATTATAAAAAAGGGAAAAAAATAGAAGTTTATTCGCTCAAGACAATTTTTAATAAATATGGACTTGATATCGCCAATAACATACTTCTCAAAATAGACTGCGAGGGGTGTGAATATAATTTACTTGATGAACCCATCGAGATATTAAATAAGTTCAAGAAGATACAGATAGAATTTCATTATGGATATAAGAATTTGGAGTCAAAGCTAAAAGAAGCAGGATTTTCTGTAAACCTCGGAATAGTCACTAGGTCAGGGGGCCAGAATCTGGCTTTGAGAGAAATGGCATTAGCCAATGATGACATGACATTTGGTTATATTTATGCTGAAAGAAATTAGGAATCTAACTTTGGAGGATTCCGAATAACCTATCAGTTTTTAGAGAGCCAGTTGATGTTAGGGTAGAGAGACCAATATTCTTGTCATGAACAGCACAAGAATTATTCCCGAATAATCTAGGATTCTTGGCCCCAGTAATTTATTTCTGATTTTACCATACGCATATATTTCTTCCCCTATCGTAGAACTGACGAGGAGGTTTGAATGATTCAGTAATGACTGAAATATGAAATTGTCACCGTAGGAGAACAAATGGATTATCTGAGGGTCTTTGATCTTTGGGAAAAAGATATAGAAAGGTAGAATCTGATACCTCGTGATCTTCACGCCATTGATAACATCCTCCCTCTTCAGTTTGCCATTATAGTTAGGATTGTAAGTACTTGCGTGGATGGAAACATCGTGCCCCCTCTGAACCATTCTCTCAGCTACGTTCTTAAGAACAGTTTCAATTCTTCCGACAACTGACCAGTAACAAATGGCTATGTAATCTATTTTCAAGCCACAATCTCCGTTTCAGGTTCGTTTGATTTTCTTATATCTATCACGCATCCTCTTGTATCTTACATTATCCACGAAATGCGGAGATCGACCATAAATAACTGTGGCAATCAGTAATCTCAAATAAAACAGAGACGGTCTTGTAATTCCAATATATAAGAATTTCAACGTCTCTGAAATGCTTGGTTTCAAATCCCTAATGCCTGCAATATATGCGCCGAATTTTGATTCTAATACATATCCTAGGAATATATTTTTAACTCTGGTGGGTTGCATGGTTTCATATGCAATAAGCCTGCTTTCATAAAATCTTTGAGCTACATCAATCGTTCTATCGACATTCAAAATCAATGAAACATTGTTTGCAGCATTAGTTTCGGAGTCATGTATCCTGTAGAATGTCGTTCTGTTGTCGTCAAAATAAAATGGCATGCACGATTGCAATACCAAGAAAAAAATAATGCTGTCCGGAGAAGCTTTTATCTTGCCAATTAGGCTTATTGGGATCTTGTTTTTCCTGATCGCTATGCTCGACATATTAAAGTCCCCCCTATATCTGATAATTTTTCGGTATCCGCGAATGGGTTTCCAGTAAAATGACTTCTTAATCTGTTTGCTGTACGGTTCTATATCTTGTTCTATTATATTGGATTCCGAATCAATGATATTTACATTATTATGGTAATAAACGCAGTCATAATTCTTGAACCCTCGTGAAACCAGTTCGAGCTTATCATTTCTGAACCTGTCATCATCCTCAAGAAAGACTACTATATCGTTGTTGCAGGCTTTTAAACCTAGCTCTAGGCTTTGTCCGATTGTCCCGTCACAATACAATTCCTTGATGTTATTCTTTGCGAGAAATAGAGAAAAATCATTGTCGTGAAAGCCGACAATGCATATTATTTCGTACATGCGGCGAGGAATAGTCTGGTTTAGAACGGATTCCAGTGCTTCCATAATGAATTCGCGTCTCTTGTAGCCCATGACCAAAACCGATATCTTTTGTTCTTGTTCCCTGGACGTTTCCAATTATATCAGTCCACCGATTCCTTTGTACTTTCAATGGTCTTCAAGGTGTCCGATGTATAAACTCTTGTTCCTTTCATAACTACCAGCCAAATCACAAACACTATAGGGGCAGAAATCGCAGCTATCAGGTCAGATAGTGAAGTACTCATTACGAGGCCTAAAGGCGGTGGTGAGTAAACTGAGCTTGCAACAGGATTTGCTTTTCCATCTTTAATCCTCGGAAAACCAAGATCATGGTGGTTCTGGAATGTTTTGGCTTTCCCGTGTACCCTTATAGCATTCTTTATATAATCAAAAACTTTCAAGCTGAGTGTGAACTGGCCGACACCGTTCTTCATTAATGGATGGAAGAGACCATTTTCTAGAGCTTTCGAAATGACCCGCATCTATTTATTCACTCCATTGCATTGGATATCCCCTATTCTCTGCACTTCCGTCCTGTCATAAGAACTGTTTTGGTCAACAAGAGGGGTATTGAAAATTTCTATGATGTGTGTAGATTTGAGGGTATCGTCACGAGGTAGATGACCGTTTGGAAAAAATTTGTTTAGGCAGGTCGAGGTATCGTATCCGGAATTTATGGCCTCTTCAAGATGTTCAATGACGCATTCTGAGAACATACGGGTCACATCAAAATGAAGGAGAAAATCATGATCATTTTTAAGAAAGTGGTCATATAATAGGTTGTAACGATACACGTTTCCCCCTCAAGCGCCTACTGTAAGTTTTAAAATACTGTCATTCTTAATGATTTCATTAACTATGACCCCCCTTTCAGGTTCATCACTTTGTCTCAAAATGCGATAAACATTCCAGCAGCTCAGTCCATTGTATTGCTTCTTAATTTGGTCGTAAATGCGTCTCAGATTCTCTACTTCGTTGTATGAAAATATGCCAATCAAGATTTTCCAACCATGTTTTATTTGCATGTCCTGAGATGTATCAAAGAAGCCTTATCTATATTTAACGGTTTCAAGAAGACTTTCAGTGTTTGACCCAACAGATTTGGAAGAGTAGCGAAACACATACTCCCTTGTTCTAGCACTGTATTTGTCGTAGTTGTCTAGAACATCAGCGATAGATTTTACATCTATGTTAAGAGGGATACCGCTTAATGGCATCAATGGATTGATGCTCTTTAACTTTTCTTAACAACCCCCCGCAATTGAGGGTACCAGTACACTTTAAACACAAATTAAAGCCTATGGAGACTCTAATAGAACTTTACATTTGAAGAAAGGTAATCGCTTGAAAGGCGTAAATTTCAACGCTCTGTATACCTCTACGATTAATATTTATAAGGTTATTGGTAATTCTCAATTGAGAATCAGAATGAAAAATTCAAGCGCCTTTAAATTTATGTGTACTCTTAAAGGGGCCATTATTGAAAATAGATATCTAATAAGTGTAATTTTACTCGGGAGTATTCTCCGCCTTATTTACCTGGGAAGCAATCCTCCTAGTGTTTTCACTGATGAACTGCTCCCCTGGGTAGGTACATATGATTCCATGATGGGTTATGGCCCCTTCTTTGTACATCAAACTACCATACAACTAATTCAGGAATTCGTTATGGGGGAGATACCATCTTTCTTCATTCTTGGTCCAAGTACCCTTTCTGGACGACTGCCTGGAGCCATATATGGAATACTTTTAATTTTCATTTCTTACTTGCTCGTTAAGGAGCTGTTTGGAAGGAATGTAGCACTATTGTCAGCATTTCTCCTTGCGATAAACCCTTTGGCTATCATGTCGTCTAGGGTTTTCTACCTTGATCAAGCTTCAGTTACCCTCTTTTTTGTAGTTGCAGGGAGCCTCTTCTTCTTGTGGGGAATACAGAAAAGCAGAATGGGTGTAATGGGTGGATTATATGTTGCTATATCGTGTGTCTTCTTCTCTCTGGGTATCTTTGGGTACTTTACAAACAGATCAACCGTGAGTGCGATTGTAGCTTTCTTGATGCTGTGGATATTGGCTTTAAACATACTGCCAAACAGAATACCAAGAATTAGACTGAACCTGATATTTTTCATACTGCCAGCCTTAATATTCTTCTTCTTCGGATATGCTGTTACGCACTACTTTTATAACGGTCCTAACCCTCTTGGGACCGCCACGTATTTTAACTGGTCGAGCTTTAATTTGCTCAACCAGGGTCTCCCCGGCTTTAAGATTTTTATTTTCCAATACGCATCTTATTTCAACCCTATCTTTCTCTTCATCCTTGGGGGGAGTAACCCAAGCACAGGAACGCAGTTGAGCGGAGTTATGCTCTATCCTTCCATACTGTTCTTTTGGATTGGTATCTGCTATATGCTCTATCAGATTTTCCGTAGAAAAAGCGTCTTCGCAAATATATTCTTCCTCGTATGGATTCTAGCGACTCCTGTAACCCTGGCCGCGCTGTCCCTTGCAACTGCCCCGCAGAATGAAAACGTTATCTTCTTTAGCCCCGCAGTAGAGGTAGCTGCATCCCTGGGAATAATTCGGTCTGTAAAATTTTTGGGGGGAAAAATGAGGAGGGGAGAGATAAAAGAACCTGATTCAGAGGGTATCATTACAGTCAAGGTTAGAAGGAAGGAAAGAAAAATAATGATAGTTGTTATGACCATCTTTCTTTCCTCCCTTCTTGTATTTGGATACGGTTACTTCGTTATTCATCCTGTTCAGGTGATAAATGATGCAGATTCCCAGTGGGGGGAGATGTATGGGTTCCCCCAAATTGCTGAATTCATAACGCAAAACAAGCTTTATGACAGGCCAATATACCTTGCCCCCACGGGGCTAGGATTATACGATGACCCAGCTAACTTTCAGTATTACTTCTATAATTTGCGCACTCCTCTTAACTTCCTGAACTTCTACTCAGGCGATAGGATAGACAATTTGACACTCGTCAATCCAGGAAATTATGCCTTTGAGAACGGTTCCCTTATTATAACAGGAAATGCTACCTTGACCATAAGGCAACTGAATGAGGACGGGTATAGTGCAGAGATTTTATTCTTTGCACTCAGGCCTAACGGGCAACCAGCCGTAGTATTAATGGAAGTTGGTGGAATGTTAAAGTACAAAATAGCAGAGATGAAAAGGGGGCTCATTTATGAAGGAGGCAAAGTGAATGTTCAAGAGATCAAAGAGGCCCCTAGTCCTGCTGATATCGGTAACTCTTTTTCAATTTCGGTCAATTTCACTGTTTTTAATACCCCTTTGAACACTGAACAGATAAATTCTATTATCTTTAGATCCAGGGTCGTTCATTGAGATACGCCCTTCCGACTATATCTCGAGTTCTCCTTCAAGTTCTTCATGTAATTCCACACTTTATCCGGTTTTAGAGACAGGTACAATTGATGACATGGATCTCACTAATTTAGGCAAGTTTCCGGTTCATTCGAGCCGAATGACATGCTCATACCTCCCTATTTGTTTCTCGATCCACTTTTCCTTGAAAATTCTGTCCTCCTTTATCTTCCACTCAAACTCTTCTGGAGTCAAATAGTTCAGTGATGAGTGCGGTCTCACTGGATTGTAATCGTTTACTGTCAGATCTATGTATTCCTTGAACTCATCGTAGCTGCTGAATTCCCTGACGTATAGTTAGTCTTCCTTGAGGTGGTCGAAATACGATTCCACATGACCATCCTCTCTGGGAGTGTTGGCGTGAGTTGTGTCGCAGCTTATATTCAACGCTCTGATGTATTCCTCATACCTTCTCGATGTCAGGTGGGAACCGTTGTCGGACCCTGTAAACAGATCGGGGATGTGCAGTTCCGGAAATTCTGTCAGCACGGCACTGTCAAGGGCGGAGATCATCTTGTCAGTCCTCGACATCCTTGATACTAGCTGACCCTTGTCATTCGTCGAGCATGCGTCAATATAGACCGTTAAATAAATTCATCCCGCTTTGGCAATGTATCCCTTTGTGAAATCGGTTTCCTACATCCTGTTTGGGGTGGAAACAATGACTGCCCTTGGAGATTTCATCGTCGTCATTTCCTTCCTGCTGTCTACTAGATTCATTGAGCGCATATGCCTCCTGCTACTCTTCTTGTTGACACTGATATCAGATCTCTAATCATTGCTGTAATCCTTTTAGAACCGTAGGAAGGCCTCCTCAATACGATATCGTTGATCTTGGACTCAAAGAATGGGTCCAGCGATATTGACCTCTTCCACAATTTATAGTAGAGGAGAGATCTGGTCTATCCTGAGAGTTCGCATGCCCTGGTACTGCTGAATCCTTTACCAACAAGGGAAATCATCACATTCCTCCCGGAGAGTTGACTTTTCTAAAGTCTCGCTCGCTGTGATCAGCTCCCCTATGGTCCTCTTAGGGTTTTCAATCTCCATCTGGTTTTTCATGTGCCTCGATGATCTTCCGGCTTCAAGTGCTGCTGTTCCTGCTGCTATGAATGAGTCCCTCCACTTGTAGAAGGTGGATGCAAATACGTTGTTGTTCCTGCATATTTCAGCTATAGAAGTGTTGTTGGACAATGCCCCCACTTGTTATCCTGGCTTTTCCTCCTTTGTCCTGTTTGACCTACCTACCATTGTGCAGTCACCTACAGACGAGAAGGCAGACTTAAGGCTCTTCTATTACTGGTATTATAACTACAACAACTCTCCACAATTAAGTTGTCTAATTTAAACCTGGACCATAATAGGCCTCTTAATGGATATTCTAGATAAAGGTGAGATTTAATGGAAATGTTCACCTCGAGGTATTCAAGAACTCATACATGCTTTGCGACATAGGAACCGCTAAGACTAATGGTGCATTATGGATGCAACCATTATTCATGTCCCTTGCTTGATACACATCACTTTATGTGCTCTGGGTAAAAATACATGTTCAAGCGACACTCCATTCAATAACACTTTCTTTCTTATCGCATCCGGAACAGAGCATCCTACTCTCTGTGACTGGAAATGCACGCTTAAATTCCGTCGTACTTGAACGAAGGCCTAATTACATTGCACTAGGTAAATTCATCTATCTCTCAGATTGATGGAAATATTTACAGATTCCAGGAGGGCCCTCGCAGACTCTTCCGCCGAGTAATATTTCAAAACTGCATCTCTAGCTGCCCCGATGTTTATATTTGATTTTCTCATCTCGAGTATGTGATCAGCTATACTGCGTTTTGGACTTGATATTTTTATAGCGTTTGTCCCCATAGGTAGTAGTTCCAAAGACGGATGAAATGTGTCAAGAATAGCCGGTCGTCCTAGAAGCA
Organism: Thermoplasmata archaeon; assembly: GCA_021827885.1. The sequence goes on from JAKAUD010000112.1 coordinate 8,219, forward strand.
GCGATTCTACAGCAACATATCCGAAAAGTTCATATCGAGTTGTAACGTAAGAGAATTCTGAGTCTTGGATAATTCTTACCAGCTCTTCAACGGGTATTTTAGAGTAAGTTTCGTAGCCCAGATCTGAAAATAATTTAGTTGTGGTCCGTTCACCAGTGAGAACTCTAACAGGACATTGGAGCTGGCTCCTAATGTTTTCTAATTCAACCCGTGGGTCCCTTAATAAGTAATCGTTTATATCGGGCACGAATGCAAAAATACCCTCCTTCTTACTCCTTCCGTTACTGAGAGGTTGCATTAAATCTCTAATATCAACCCCTACTGGGGGGTAAACAACACCATCTGACTTCAGATCATAGACCATGTTCAGTAAGAATCTGCATGTCTGGCTGATTGGTATTATGAAATCGAACCCACTTATAAGCGATCTGTATTCGTTCGTCAAAATCCTAAATGGGAGGAGGGATGCAAATTTGTAAACAATTGATCTTTCTCTCCATTGCTCTGTATTAGAATCCAATAGAGATAAGTACAGCACATAGACTACCTTTTTAACCCTGGGAGCCTTAAGTCTCGTTATAATCCTCATCATAGGTACAGTATCCTGCACAATTACAAAATCAGGTGATTCCTTGGTTATGATCTCAAAGAGGTCTCCTTGGTCGTATAACACTATAGGCACGGAGTCCCTTGTAACCTTCTTTATCTTTTCCATCAAGTGATTCTCATCCCTATGTAGAAAAATGATGGAATCAAAACCTATATTTTTTAATCCAAAA
>JAKAUD010000009.1 GCA_021827885.1 Thermoplasmata archaeon
GAAGTACATTATGTAACCGAACAAAATCACAGTTGTGAGATCTATTAGATCCACAAACTGAGGTGCGCATCTGCTCCTTTCCAGCTTCTAATTGCCAAAATAGGTGTTACAGATTTTTTGTCTCCTTACCATCTAAAAAGTTGGAATTGAACTTATCATATTCTACGGATCCCGGCTGCCGGATATGTAAAATCGGTACAAATCTCTACCCTACCTTCATATCGATATCGAATATGAATATAGAAAAAAATACAATATAATTCGCTACGCACGCTACGATTACCTGTAAATGTCTCAATTAAGGGAGAACTTCTATCTTCAGTTCCAGGTATGTTACCGTGCAAACAGAATTCCGTCCAAGGACTGCATGATGTATTTCCTCTTTCTCCACAGGAACGCGAATGTCATAAGGTCAAGATACATGAATCCTAAGAGTACAACGATAAGGACAACTGAATAAACATGGACTATGGAGTTTATCACGATGTCCGCACCGCCCATTGCCTTAACGGCTGTCCTCAATAGAACGACGGTCTTCATTCCGTTATTCCGTGTTTTGATTGATCCATTCAAGAAGGGCCGGCGAAGACCGGGAACATCAGAGAATTCGGAGAAAGGGAAGGGGAAGAAATTGTTGTTTGACGGCGATATGGATGAATGGTCGGAAGGCGTGATGGCGGATGCCTGCGGAAGCGTATATTCCCGTTCTCGAAGGGTTAAGGCTTTCCTTTCCGTCCCCCCTTTTTCCCTTCCATTCAGGCCTGAGGGGAGGTGGGGGAGAGCCCGGAGGAACAGAGCGGATGCTTTAAGGGGAACAATAAAGAAAGACGGAGTTAGAGAAATACAGAAGAGAGGCTGAGGTTAACCGGAGGGTCGGGAGGGGGTTTCACCAAGAAGGGGAAGAAAGGCGAGATGTAAGAGGGGGGAATCGAGGTATGGCCACCGATTGCACAGCCTTCTGCCTGCCAGGGAGGGGACGATCTCACTCGGTTTGTCCGGTACACGGGTTGCGCCCTTATACCCAATCGGTACACCTCCCTTTCCGGGGGGTTTATTATCTTCGTCAGGAGCGTCTGCCTTGATGGAGGCGAGTGTGGATTCTCGTAAAGAAGGAGCTTGTTTTCAGTACTTCATTCTCGCTCCTGAGCGACTCATTCTCTGAAGTAAGTCTCTCAATGGTTCTTTCTAGTTTCTTGGTATAATTCTCAACATACACATCTTCCGGAAGCACAATGGAAGATTATTATCTACTCATGAAAATACCTTTCGGTTCCCTATTTCATGACATCCCGCATCATCTGGTGAAAAAGATTGATGAGTGCAGCTATACAAGTACAACTATAATTATTTCTTTTTGAAGTTAGAGCCATTTATTACCTTCGCTACTATTCAATTTCCAACTCTTCTGAAGAATCGTCTAATAGATCCGGTTGTGGCCTTTCATCTACCTCCTGTCTTATAATACGCTTTTCTATTTCTTTGCTAATTATGTCAGCACGTTTTTCAAAAAATTCATCATAATTGTCATTCCATACTCCGAATTCGTCTAAGTCGGTGATTAGATGTGTTTTCATTGTTTCTGCAAGTTTCGGATTATCTGTTTTAAATTTTGCCATATACTTTGATGGTGGGCTATCTCTAATCTCCCGTTTGTTTAAGAAATCATCAACAATTGTTATATTCAGTATATGATTTATTTTTTCCTCTGGAACATTCAGTTTTTTTAGATACGCTCTTGGGAAAAAGTGATGATAATTTTTGCTATTTGCTTGTTTTAGCCAATCGTTACTTATGTTAACTAATGAATCGTCTACGAATGATTTAGGTTGGTGATATGCATATATGCATAAGATAGCTTTAACGTAACTCCTTCCTGCGCTAAACCACCCATTATTTCTAATAAATTTTGGCTCGGTGCTTATCGACCATTCGTATTTAGGCTGTTGATTTTTAAGTATTGCATCGATTCTTCTTATGTCCTGTGCAAGCTTGCTCTCTACTGCTGAGGAGTATCTACCTGTAAGAGATACTCGCCAGAAGAAATCTTCTAAATATTTTTGTGTGTCTCCGGTAGGCTTATCGTTATGATAATAAAAGAAGTATGCAAAAGGAACAACTAAGGCATTATAAGGTAATAGCGCAGAAACAGGAATCCTGTAATAATTTCTAAAGTATTCCACTGTTCGCTGTATCGCATCTTTCACACTATCCCAAGTATCTATAAACTTTTCTCTATCCAAATTCAAAATAATCTTTCTTTTACACTCCCTTGTTAGTATTAATGAGATTAGTTGCAACACATTCGCATCTGAGATTGTCTCATAATTGATTCCGTCTAAAGAGGATACTAACTCTTCAAATTTCTCAGATAAATCGAAATTTTTCTCAAAATCATAAGTTTTTGCTACCATTATTTCAAATAATGAGAGTGATTTGCCACCTATATTCAACCTTGTGAATATCTCGGTAGCTACGTCTATTGGTACTTCGTTAACATAAATGACAGAATAATTGTACGAGTTTATTCTCTTTTTGTATTCATCTAATTTTTTGTGGTATTCCTTAGGATACTTTGCTAATGATGTTATTTCACCATTAAGCAATTCGCCAAGTTTAATTATCTTACTCTCGTCTATATTTTCTATGTCCGTTATAACAATTTTTTCGTCTTCTTTCGCATCCAAATTTATATAAATCTTAGAAAAATCTTCTTTCCTTCCACCACCACGTTCAATTTCAACTCCTTTGAATGTTGCAAAAAGACAGGTAATTCTTTGCTGACCATCTAAGACAAAGTTAACATAGTCTCCTTTTTCCGTTTCTGGCAGGCTTAAATTTCCTATATTTCTAAGGGAGCGTAGTCTTTCTTTTGTTTTCCAAAAAATAAACGTACCTATCGGATACCCTTTGATAACGCTATCTAGTAGTTCTGCTGACCTTTTAAGCTCCCAAACAAATTCCCTTTGAAATTGCGGTATCTTTAATCTACCGGTAGAGACGTCATCCATTAAGCTTGAAAACTGCTTTGTGGAAGGTTCAGGCAAGTTCATACTAGTATCATACATATCAGTCTATTTAGACATTATTCTTCTAAACCACATCTCGTGCGTTGCTTTAGCGAGGAAAACCTACAATCCTTAAAACCACCACTCTATCTCCAGGCTCTTCTAGCTCGGCTGACGAAGCTGAAAGGGCGTCTCAACGGACTTTAAGCTGCCACCAACAGCGAAACTGGAGCCGATTTTGCTTCGCCCCAAATTGGGCCGTTTTTTGTAGACAAAAGACGTAGTTTCTGACCTCGCCGTGTCCTACAAAGTAGCCGCAGCCCGCCGTGCAACATCCGTAGATATCGTAAAGGCGGGTGTCTGCTGCAGTTGTATGCCTGAACTCACCTTTTCTTCGAGAATACTGTCATATAAGTTTCCGAGAAGGCGTTTATGCCCCTGAATGGATTTGGAAAGCACTGCTTTGCAGCTATGACTGGTATTCCCATGTGAGCCTAATCGTCATATGGCTTAAACGAGAATATTATCCTCTGCTTTTCCTCAAATCTGTGCAGGAGGTGTATAGGGAAGTAACTCTTTCCTTGAGAATGAGGTAACCCCGAGAACTGCGAGAAGATAGTTACCAAGACTGCAATCGCACTGCTTGAAGAACCTGGGAAGTGGATCACCGAAGAGCGATCTTTTTTATTTTTTCTGATAAACGAGATTTAGGTAGGCTGAGCTCCAACCGCGCTCTGTAGGCAGAACTCTTACTATAGGAAGAAAGGCGAAATAGTCTGGTAACATCTTAAAGTGAGGGTATCGTAGACTCTTCCTCCAACTCAATCTAGAGTAAACATGGGAAGTGGATAAGTGGAGCGGCTTATCTGTTCTCCATTTCGCGAGTGCTCGGTGGCGGACGTCTCACTTCAGCATTGCTATTCCGTCCTCTAACAATAGACTATGCAGCCCTACTGTTCTTGAGGGTTCTGTTCCTGGCCCTTACATTTATCACGAATAGTTTTGTGTTAGACACCAGAACTTCAATGTTTCTTGTTTGTATGAGCATTATCTAAAACGAAATCTTAGAAGATCGCTATTTCATAAAGTTAAGTTTCCAAAAGAGTGGGGAAATGTCCAAATTTTCTTTCTGGACCTCATGACAAAATCTTATATCAGATATAATATCCTTTGTTATGGGGCATAATATCAGAAGGTGAAAATGCGTTGATAGGTACTGCACCTTACACCGTGGAGTCTTTTGATCGGCAAAAGTCATTACTAAAAGATAAATTAATTGAAATTGGAGTAAAAGCTTCCGAGGCAGAATTATCAAAAATCACATTTCTAAGCAGAAGAAAGTACGATAGGTACGATCATTTTGCTCAGGGAGAAACATTTGAGCACCGACTTATAAATTGGTTGAAGATTAATTTCGAAGCGGCCGAATTTAGGGCTGCGCTAGATATTGTTAATTCAATTGAGTTCGTGGGAGAGTATGAATTAAAAGATTTAGCGATGAGGACTTTTCTTAAATCCGAACTAACAATCTTATCTGAAACACCAGCAAGTAACACCGAAGACTGGAATACGTTTCTCGATGACAGAAAAAGAATTGTGGAAAAAGAGCTACAATCTAGTCTTTTCGTAGCCCTTGCCGATGATATTGCTTTTGATTACCTGAGGAGATTTGCCTTTAAAAGGCACAAGTTCAAAAAAGACAATTTTATTGAGTACTATAAAATAAATGAGGCTTCATTTATTGAGTTACCTGAATTTAAAAGGGTGTTTTTAGTCGATCAACTATGTGGAAGCGGAACGACAGCCTTAAGAAAAGATAAAGAAAAATGGTCAGGAAAAATTCCTCGTTTTTACGAAATATGGAACCGTATGCTGAAGGGAAAGAGAGTCTATTATTCACCCTACATAATCTCGTCGGTCGCTGAAAAACGGATGAATCCTGACTTGCAGGCCTTTTCTAGCGAACATCCTGAAATTATCACAGAATTGACTCCTACAAATGTTATTCAAATTTCCAGTTGTCTGATCGGAGATGAGAAAAATGTGATTGATGAATCAACACCAGTTTCTAGGCTGTGTCAAAAGTATCTTTCTAAGGTCAAGATAGACAAGAACATGGAGGTAGGAGGAAATCCAACTTATGGGTTTGGACGGGCTGGCCTAACTCTGGTGTTTCAGTCGAATTGTCCAAATAACACAATTCCAATTCTGTGGAATAGCGACAACAATTGGTACCCACTTTTTCCTAGAGTGAAACATCACGCGGAGGTGTGATTCGTGTCCGTTGTTGGGAATATTTCAAGAAAACAAATCGAAGTAGACTATGTTAATGATTCTAACTTCAAATTTAACAACAATGAAACTATCCAGCTGATTTTTGCTCCCCATAATGGTTCGCTCTCGGAAAGTTCAACAACCAACAATCCGCTTGAAATTGGGTGCAAACGCTCCCAAATAAACTGCTTATGCGTCAAAAGACCTAAGAAAAACTTGTTCGGTCAATTGGATGTCCCGCGTGGATCTCATTTGATTTGGATCGATCCTGTAGGCCTCCCCTTAAGCTGTATCTCTTCAATTCTTTTGGAATGGCAGAGATATATAAGTGATTCTTCCTTCAATACCGGCCTTGGTATTATTCTCCGTGGTTTGAAAGAGTCAGTTGGGAGAACAGAGACCTTCACTTTAAGGAGAGATTCAACTGAGTTTGACCTATCCAAAGACAAGCAATTCAATTATTTGTGGATGCCTTCTATTGAATTTCGACAAGAAGTACTTATGACTGAAGGAAAAAGGCTTAATCCCTATGATGTATATCCGTTGGTAGACTTTTCAGATGAACGTTTCTTTGTGAGTAATCTCGGAATCATGAATAATATTCAGTTTCTGGAATCATTCAGAACTCGTACTAGAAATTTCATTTACCTTGATATCTCAAGACCAGATTTTATATTTGAAAAATTGAAAGTGACGATTGAATCTCTCCTAAAATCTGACTTTTCAGTTTTGGACCCCGTTATAAGCCCAGGTGGAAATTTAAGTTCTTATTTTGCAGAAGTTTGTGCAGCAGTGCTTAATGGTGCAAAACTCTTTGCCGACCAAAATTATGTTCCCTTCCGAAGTGACATGACATTAAATGGATATATTGTATTAAGGAACAGAAAATGAATAGTCACATCATCTTAGGAGCAGGTCTTATTGCAGTGGACCACGTCTTTTTATCAGATAGCAAGAAGTCATCGCCCAATTTTCTTGGGAGCATTGGAGGCGGATCTGTTTCCAACTGTCTTGCTATGTTGTCCTTACTTGGTCACAACTGTTATATTTTTGGGGTCTGGGGGAATGACTTAAGCAGATTTATAGCTGAAAGAGAATTTAAAGAGTATGAAATAAATTACAGAAATGTGGTTGCGCGAGGAGATGTTACTAAAATTGTCAGCACTCGTCAGTACTCACATATGATATACAGTAACAAGAAGCACGAATATTTGGAGTCATGCGCAAAATGTGGGGCTAGTTTTGGTAGGCGCTATCAAATGTCAAAAGACGATATTAAGAGAGAATTGTCTGCTTTGTCTTTGAAGGTAGGTGTGTTTGTGGTTGATAGAGCCAACGCTGCTACTGTCACGCTCGCTAAAAACGTCAAAAGAAAGAATGGTTTTGTTGCATATGATCTGAACTTCGTTTCCTACGGAAAATACGCAGAAAGCATCGGGGCACTTCTAGAGCTAAGTGATTTAGTAAAAACTGATGCCAAAACACTTAGACAATTAATGAAGTTTACACATACTAATGACATTACTAAATGGAAACATGAATATCCTAATCTGAAATATTTAGTAGTAACTGATTCCGAAAAGGGAGTGGATTGCTACTTCAATATTAACGGCAAAGAATCTTTTTTGCACAGAGATGCAATTGTGAACGAAAACGTCAAAGACACTGGTGGAGCTGGGGATGTATTTCTAGCGGTTTTAATTCACCAACTTATAAATAGCAATTCCCTGATGGACGCTTTGGATTTTCAAGAAAAAGTAGATAGATCACAGGCATTGGCATCTCTTAGCTGCAGTCTCTATGGTTCTAGAGCTCTTCAAAGATTCTTCCTAAATAATAGAATGTCTATGCAAGAAATAATGAATACTAGTAAGGAAATTCTTATCAGGAATCGGGTTGATAACACTCTTGATCCCAATATTGGGCTCCCCAAATTTTCTATAAGACCATATATCTTAACAGAGAAAGGTATTTGCCCAGTTTGTAGACTACCAGACGGTAAGAAGCTGGTAGTTAAGGAAATTAGAGATAGAGAGAATGTGTCGATTGATCAGATGGCTAAAACTCTGTCTGGAGTACCTAATGCTATGTTCTCTAGCTTCGAGGCATCGCTACCATTTAGAGATGCACTTAATTATCTGTTAGGGAAGAATGCAATTTTTGTAGGTTCAGGCGGGTCCTTTTCTGCGGCCACATTCGGTGAGTACCTCTCTATAAAAGGAAAAGGTGTTATGGCAAAGGCGATCACACCTTATGAAATAGAGGGGTGGCCCGTTATTCCGAAAGATGTCTGCGTATGGTTGATATCCCATGGTGGATTTAACACTGATATCTTGGGTGCAGCAAAGCATCTTCAAGACTTAAAAACTCGCGACGTAATAGTTCTTACTGGAAGCAAAAATTCACTTCTTGCGGATTTGGTAACTGACAATGGTTGGCAGTTGGTTCTAATTTCATCTACTGAGAGGAATTTTGTATCGACAATCGGGCTCCTGACTCAGGTATCTGCTTTGTCAGCATTGCTGGCTTCTGAGACACAACTTGAAGAAATCAAAGAATACTTCAACTTTGAGAATCTAAACAGTCGCCTTAAAGAATACTTTTCGGAGGTTCAGTCACTTATAACCCCTGCTAGAGAATTTTTTGTAAGTGGTGTTGAACCTCACATCATTGCCTTTGCAAGAGGGTGGGGATGGCCAGCATTAATGGACTTGGAATCAAAGGTAATTGAAGGAGGAATTTGTACAATCGAGATATCGGAACTTAAGAATTACACGCATGGAAGGTGGATGAACCTGTATTATAGAGACAAAAGAGTTCTGGTTATATATGAAACGCCAGAGGATCTCGAACTTGTAAGTTTCTTAGAACAGAAATTTAAAAGATTTTCTCCTATAAAACTAAGCACTAGAAAACATGGGATTACTGGCTCTGTAGACTTGATGATAAAAACACTTCTTGCAGCTAATTTCCTAGGAAATTTTGCAAAGAAGAATATTTTAAGACCAAAATTCCCGAAGCAAGGTAGGGGTCTGTACAGCTGGGAACCAAAGTTTAGGAAAGGTATATGGGAAAGAGAAAAAGGTAATACCGGACCTCTCTATAATGAAGAACAAAGTCTAAATCCATAAACACAACTTTTCGTAACCAACATAACTGTTTCTTCTTCGACCGTGACCTCACTCTCTATTCACAGTCTTTCCAAGACAGCAAGGCCCTCATCATTTCCTCTTCAGGGTGTTGCGACCATCGCATTCGCTCCTCTTCTCCTCCTCACAAATAGGAGAAGAGAATAGAAATAGAGCCAGTTACAAGGATTTGCTCTTACGATCAAGTGTTCCAGGAGGAGAGCCATCATCGGGTAAGTGGCATTTCAACGTTTACTGGTTGTGCGCCGTTGAACTGGAAATTAACAATTGGTCCACTATTATAACAATGAATCTTCAGCGGGATGTTACCTGCCCTGAACAGCTATGGGACAGAAAGGAGGAATGGACACCGGAGGGGACAGCTATACTATTTAAAGAGGTAAGGAAAATGAATACATGGATTTGAACTAAGAAAAAGAGTCCCGGCTGCCGGATTTGAACCAGCGACCTGTGGATGGCGGCGGTTGCGCCACAGCGCTGTCCCTCTACAGTCCACCGCTCTACCAACTGAGCTAAGCCGGGTAAAGGGTTATCCCTGCAGACAAAA
>JAKAUD010000098.1 GCA_021827885.1 Thermoplasmata archaeon
GAAATACCTCTCAAATCTTCTTGTTCCTCCATGATTGTGCTTTCATCACTGGCTGGAGTAATCGGATAATATGTCTGGAATCTCAAACCTCCCATTATCTTCCCGATTGCACCGCCGTCATTTCCTGTAAGGAGATATCTTGGGGTTCTCTTGATCTCCTCGAGATTATCAGTACGGAAGTTGTTATCCTGGCAGTAATCATAAGCCGCCTTCACAACGCTTACATTCTCCTCAACTACCTGCTCCTTGCTGGAGAAGACAAATCGAATACTCTCTTCCAGAAACTTGACATCTACTCCTGATATTGCCAGCGTCAGTGCTGCACCCAATGTATTATAATATCTTGATGGAACTCCGCCCGATATTGCTTTCTGGACAATGTCTGCGAAAGGCACGGGAATCGGGATCCCTCCCATTTTCTTCATGAGATTGATTGTGCCAGATACTGTCATCGGCTCTCCTGAATGCTCGAGTTCATGCCTGATTCTATCGGAAGTATCCTTCATTATCATTCTGGCCTGGGAAAGATCTGATTTTTCAATGGAATTATCATAGATGATTCTTGTACCTTTCCCAACATCCTCTATATGTTCGAAAATTGTGTCAGGATCAAGTGCCACGAGAAAATCTAAAGGGTATCTCAATGATCTTGGCCTTTCCTTTTTCACTCTCATATGGGTATAACTATGCCGTCCCTTAATGTTGGAATGGTATTCTCTAACACCAAAAACGTTATAACCGGAGTATGCGAATGCTCTGGATATCATGTTTGAAGATGTGTCAATTCCTCCACCTTGGGGACCGCCTATGGTAATGCTGATATCAACGGTTTTCATTGCCGGTATATGTTAAATGAATAGAAATAGTTTTCAACCTTATATATCTGGATTTCTGCAAATTAGACGATCAAATTAATAGTTTTTAACACATTCCGGTTGCAATGATTGTTGTCACCGGCATGCCGGGATCCGGGAAAGATGAATTTATAAAGGTAGCCAAGAGAATGGGATGGATCGATATCCACATGGGAGACGAAGTGAGAAAATATGCAAAACTGAATAAGATACCTTCCAGCGATAGTGAAATAGGAAAATTTGCATCGAGGGAAAGACAGACCCATGGCAAGGATATCTGGGCCAGAAGGGTTTGGGATGATATGAAGCCTGAGAATAACTACATAATCGATGGGCTCAGAAATCTTGAAGAATTTGAATATTTTAAAACGAAGGACAAGGATCTCATCCTTATTGCCATATATACAGATAGGGAGGAAAGATTAAGAAGAATAGTTCTCAGGAACAGACCCGATGATGTCCATTCACACGAAGAACTTGTTTCCCGTGATGATCGAGAGCTTTCATGGGGAATCGGAAACGCAATATCCCTTGCGGATTATATGATAGTGAATGATTCAACACTTGATGAATTTAAACTGAAGGCACAGGAACTTCTGCAAAAAATCAGGGAAAAAGATCAAATGGATTTGTCTTGAATATATTTTATAATTGAGCCGTAGAAAATCCTGCCGGATGATGAATTGTCTTCCCTTTCCCTTCCACTCATATTAAATGGATCGAAAGCCCTTTCCGGGTGAGGCATTAAACCTATCACGTTCCCTTGAGGATTTGATAAACCTGCTATTGATTGGATCGATCCGTTCGGGTTCCATGGATATGCGTCTGAGGTCCCGTCAGCATTAGTATATTTAAAAATTATCTGGTCATTTTGCAATATATCATCCAGTGTTTTGCCATCAATAAACTTTATCTGCCCTTCCTTGTGTGCAACAGGTGCCTGTATAATCATTCCCCGTTCCATTGCCTTTCCGAGCATCGGATTCCTGTTTGTGAATCTAATATACGTCGTGCGGCATTCAAATTTCCCTGATTTGTTTACTGACAGCACCATCGATCTGCTTGCATTCCCATCCACATCTGGAAGGAGTCCCATCTCTGCCAGAATCTGGAATCCGTTGCATGTTCCAATGACCGGTTTCCTCTCCTCTATGAATGTTCTCAGTTCGACCGATGAACTTTTCATCAATCTCTTACCGAATATTACTCCTGCCCGTACATAATCGCCAGCGGAAAATCCTCCAGGTATAAATATTCCCTGAAATTCCTCTAAACTTGCCTTTTTATTTTCAAGCTGCTTGATATGAATGTATTCCGGAATCGCCCCCAAACTGGCGAAAGCACGATATACCTCTGCTTCGTTGTTTGTACCTTCCATTCGAAGGATTGCGATTTTGATATCGGACATCAAAAAACCGTTATTGTCCTCCTCTTCTCTCTTTAGCCTTCATCCTGAGGCCGGTGTATCCACACTTGCGGCACTTTGTTGCCTTAAGAGGGTTCCTTGCATCGCATCTCATACAAATTTTTTTATTCAATCTTCTTTCTATAGCTTCCTGAAACGGCATCTTGACTACCCTTGAATATCCGGTTATCTTTACTCAGTTATTAATTCTTTCACCATTGCCTTTGAAAAAAATGTGGGTTGAAGGATTCTTATATCCCTCATTTTAGTTTTATGGGAATTTATGGGTTCCTCCTCCTATATATTATCGCTCCTATGATTGCAATTGCAATGACAGCCGCCACCGCCAAATACTCAAGCAGAGGAGGAATCACGTTTCCAGATGGGCTCTTCACGGGGGGTTGATAAAATGATATTCTTAGTGTGGTATTGGAACCATTAACAATTATGTATCCGCTCGATTCATTGGTTTTGTAACCAGATGTTGATCCTATCGTGAATGAAAGCGTTCCGTTTGTAGATGTGAAAGCTATGGAACTTGATGAGCTTGTAGAGTTATTTCCGTTTAGTATAACGTACCATGAGGTTCCTGTAGGCAATCCTGTTTCGTTAAAGTAGACGGTATAAAGGATTTCCTTGAATGTCACCGTGTCTGTAACAGATGCACCATTTATTGTGAATATGCCTGAGTATGTTGAGGGGGCATAGGTCTTTTGTGACGTAGATATGGTATAAGAATAAGAGCCATTGATTAAATTGAGGGTAAGGTTGCTGAGCTTACCATAGGTCTCAAACCGGTATCCTGACTTATTAGTAACGTTCAGATACCAATTATTGTTTGTCAATCCTGACTGCGTTACTGAGAAATGATAATAGGCCTTGAACGGAATCATGAATGCTTCTCCAGGACGGTTTATCGTAAAGTTGAGGTAGTATGCCTGCGCATCTGGTGAAGTTGCTATGGCTTCAGAGCTGCCCAGTGGAACGTTTGTTGCATAAGTGTTTGAGTTGATCTTTCCTGAATTTTGTAAATTCGTAATGTTCAGGTACCAAATCGGATTTGTTCCAAGACCGGTTTCTGTAAAAGAGACGCCTGCTAAAAATGAAAGGTTTATTGTATTATTTTTATAGGTAACTAAGGTGCTTCCCGTGGCATTTTGTTCCAAATAGAAACCAGAGGGTGTGTTAATAGTGTAGCTCTGAACTCCGGTATAGGAATAAGCTGTTATCTCTGACCCGGTAGACTGGTATTTTAGGCCATTTAGTTCCAGCGACCATGGTACATTTGCAGGTAGGCCTGTCTCCTTAAAATTTACGGAACCAAAATATGCGGAGGCAGGTATTATGACTGTATTTTGACATCCAATTTCAACATGAGCGGTTGCCATTACACTTCCGTTAACAGAGCTTAATTCCTGTACATTATTGATACTACCAGAATTACTACCTGGCAAATACATATATTTTCCGTTCCCGGTAAATGCAAAATAACTAGATTTTATCCCGGTAGTGTTGGTGAGTACCCGAACAGAATAATTATTTGTATAAATTTCATAGACAATAACGTGTGATGGAAAAGAAGGAAACAAGTTTGCCGTTACATACAAAATTGACCCGTTCTGGTTGAATTTGTCAGATCCAAAACAAAAATATTGTGTTTTATTATAGAAATTCTTTACCTCTTTGAGGGTCTTGGTATTAAAAATAGTTAAATTTTGACATGAAGGAATCGCAAGAAGTGAACCGTTTGGTGAAACTGCGGCACCATAGGAATAGGAAAGGTTGCTGTTGGTAATGTTTTCTATAACACTATTTGTGACAGTGTTGATCACTGTGAAATTTCTTGGTGTCCCAACGCATCCATAATTTTCAGCGGAAAGTGAAAAACCCTCAGTTCCGTTAGGCAGGAATGCAACACAAGATGAATCAAAGCTGACGTTCAGAACTTTTGTTACGCTGAATGTCTGGAGAGAGATAACCGAGAGATTATAACTGCAACTTCCAACATAGGCGTAAAGTCCGTCTGGGTTGACCGATATGTGGTTGACGCAACCCTTCTCTGCTGGAAGCGGTATCTTTGCAACCTGTGTAAAAGTTTTCATGTCTGTCACAGTCACGATTGGCACAGAACAACATTTACTTTGATTCACTGCCAGGAATAGTGTTCCATTCGGATTGATTGCGACAGATTTTATGTTGGTTCCTGAAGAGAGAGATGCGAGGTATGTATTATTTATGGTGCTCAATACTGCTGCTCCAGTACCGGTAGCGTTATTGGAGAATAACGCATAATTCCTGCTCTGGTTAAAGTTCAATGAAAAATATGCCTTGTATACGAATGAAGCTGAATAGGCAAGAACAATTGTTCCTGTGGAATTATGAAATAGATAATAGTTGGGTGAAAAAAGCGAGTATGAAAGGGAACCATAATAACAAGTTGCGTTAAGTGTCGTTCCTCTACTGCTGAAAGTTGTCCCGCCAATGTCAATTCCCCATGTTTTTCCAGCAGGCAATCCCTTTTCAGATATCATAAATGTTCCATAGTAAGATGAGGGGAAGAATGCAATTTGGCCGGGAGATTGAAATTGAGTAAGGTTACCTGTTTCTGATAGACCATCGCCATTGCTGAAAATGGTCACCACTGCAATACTATTGGGATTTTTTACGGAGACTAACAGAAGATTTGATGAAGGGAGAACTGCCATTCCTGACACGCTAGATGCATTAACTCTTGTTAAGTTGATAGAATATAGATACAGAAAATCGGTTCCATCGTACAATTCAGCCCATGCCCCCATGTATTGTCCTGGACCTCCAGATGTTGCTTTCCCAGCGAAGTAAATCTGTGTGCCCTTGATATTATAGGCAACGCTTACTGGTGATACTGATAACGGTATTTGATAGTAATTCACAAAGCCGTTAATCTTCATCACAGTAGAAGTGGCATTCCCTGTGTTGCCGATAACAATATATGATCCGTTAGGAGAGACTGCCGCGGCATTTGGATTGTTTAACCAGGCGTCGGTGTGATTTGCTACCATATTGGTGGTTGTGTTTATCGTAGAAAACGTGTTAGACGTACCTCCACCAAATGCTTGTTTGCTGAATGTGAATCCCATTGTGCCATTAGGTGTAAAGACCACCTTCCCTGGATCGAAAGAGACATTCAACACCTTGCTAACTGAAAAGGTTCTAAGGTTTATGACGGTAATGTTATAGGTATTAGCCCCAGAGACATATGCATAAAACCCGTTTGGGGAGATACTAATATTTGATTCGTCACGAGTGGATGGGGTTGCTATAGTGGCGCATTGCGTCAACGTAGAAGTGTTGAAAATTGCCACCCCATAATTATTGGCGGTCCCTACCAGCAAAAGCGAACCGTTGGGCGTTACGACAACTGTAGATGTTTGCGCATTTTGAGCCAGATGAACATATTGGAGTTCCGATGTAGCCTGTGTGTTCACTACGGAAATAGTGCTATTTCCATTCGCAACATATGCATCTTCCATCACATTATTGCTTAGAAGGTTATTAGAAACATAGTTCGACGCGGGAGAATTCTGGGTCCACGCTGACTTGCTATGTTTCTCCGATGCGTTAAGTGCACTTGGGCTTATCTGAAAATTGGGTGCTATCATTAAAATCAATACAAACAAACTCACGATGATAAAAATTTGTCTAATTTTCACATAAATGTAATCTGTGGAGATATTTAAAGCATTTCTTTTCTTAGAAATCTTAGTATCTGATACATAGCATCCTTACAAAATTTATGTGAATGTATAAGAATTCAAATTTTCATTAATAAATATCTAAATTTTAAGTCCGCGCATTCTATTTTATGGTTATAGATAGAAACTCTATTACAAGAAGTGATATGACAATTAGGTTCATCCCAATTACGATTGCACTGAATGTCTTCTTATTCCTTAAAAATGCAAATCTATCCCTTCTTGACAATATCGTTAATGATTCCCGGAAGAATTGGTGGCCATCTGTTATGGCCAACGGCAATGCGTTTGTTATTGCAAGAAGAATGTTTACCCAGAACAGCCAGTATAACATGTTGAATAATGCAAAAAATACAGTTGCTGAGAATGGTGTTGAATAGAGATGAGCCAACGGTGCTGGAACCGGACTCAATCCTGAAAATGGCAGTGAAAGTGTTTCGAGAAATCCATACCATGGTACCTGATACGTCAAACTTCCACTTATTACCTGTTTGAGCCCACTCAGGCTGCCTAGACCCATTCCGGAATAAATTAACTCTACCCCAACAAATGCAACGTTCTTCATACTGCTCGTGGCTGCAGCCGGGTCGGTTGCTTCATAGTAACTATATTCTGAAACTGTCCCTACGGAAGTATTCATATATGTTGTGGAGCCATTTGCGTTGAATAGAACTGTGGAAATGTAAACACTCTTTCCTGGTGTTATATTGTCGAAAATGCCCGATAATGAATTTAGGTTGTAAACTGTTTTATTATCTACTGACGTTATTATTGAGCCGGATGTTAAATTGCTGTTCGCAGCCGGATAACCTGCTATTGTCCCATAAATTGTAACGCCAGCCGGTATAATCTTGCTTATTGTGGACGAACCATCAAAAAAAGTAGCATTCACAAGGGTGCCGGGGACGAGAGTTGAGTTATATGGAAGATTTATAACTGAATTTCCTGAATAACTCCCCATAGAAATCAATTCCAGCCCAGCAATCCCCTTCTCTGAATAAATGCTGTTTGGTACAACAGAATATACATATGCTCCAGCTTCTTTTTGATGCAACGCCGGAGCCATAGCTCCAACAAGGATGAAAAAAGCTAAAAGGGCAATTACGACGTTAATCGCAGGACCAGCAGCTATTATCCTTCGCTTAATGACAGGATCCGCTTTGTTAATTTCAGATTCATCGGGTTCAACGAAGGCACCCAGCGGAATGATAAAGAACATAACGCCAACGGATGTAACCTTGATTCCGTGCTTTCTGGCAGTTATACCGTGGAATAGTTCGTGTATCATGATAGAGACTGCAAAGGCTATCAATCCAAATCCTATAGGAATAATTGGGTTTATTCCAGGGAGACCCAGCAATTCAGCAGGTGCCACACTTCTCGTGGTCTTAACTGTCAAACCGATAAAGGCCCCATAGATTATAACTGCCATTGCCAGAAAGAAGAATAGAAATACAATTACAACAGATGCTTTCGAGAAAATCATTCTCTGATTGTTTCCCTTAACTTTATCCATTATGCCTCGGTTCTTCGTTGATTTCCATAGCAGGAAAGCACCTACATAAACCTGAAAATGCTTGGTCTTATTTATGTACGGGGAAAGGAAATTGAGAAGTAGAATCCATACTATTATCAGTATTAGAACCAGAAACAAAGTATTCATTTCTTGACCTTATTCAATTTTCTTATTAATAATCATCTCTGCCATTCTATTTGGAAGATTTTGGCATCTGCAACATCTATTCCCTCCTTTTGCAGGATCGAACTCAAAATTATCTGAAGAACTCCCTGTTTCCTTGAACATTGATCGTTTGCGCGTATTTTCTGCCCGGTCCCAACCATCGATATTTATAATGCGCCTTTATCTGTGCCATTCCTTGTAGAAAAATGAATGGATTCAAAGCATGTTTAATTTGTTTGTTAGAGAACCCCCTATAAAGCAAGTTTTTAAAGTTACCCAATCAGCAGCTCGACTTCTCCGGAATGCTGAAGACCGCTCTTAGTAAAGATGATCATAAATCGTTATATCATTTAAAACCCTGACCCATAATGGACGAAAAATTCCAGAAGGATATTTTGAAGCATATCGAAGATGAAAATTATGAGAAGGCCCTGGAAGATATTAATAAACATCTTTCTAAGAATGGTAATGACTCTGATGCTCACGCCTTGAAGTCCATGGTTTTGCTTGAAATGGGAAATAATTCGAAGGAAGCTTTGAACGAAGCAAACATAGCTCTTAGAATCGATGATTTTCATTTCTATAGATTTCTTGCTGGTTCAGCAATGCTTGAACTAAACCTCATTGAAGATGCAATAAAGACGCTCCAGAAGGCTGCTGATGAATATGAGGAAGAGCCAGATTACTTTATAAAACTAGCTTCTGCATATGAAATTAAGGGCGATAATAATTCTGCTTTGAAAGCAATTATCAGGGCTATCAAGGTAGACCCTGAAAATGGTGATTTAAAGATTATGAAAGCTTCCCTGCTGAATGCCTTGGACCGGGAGAAAGAAGCCTTATCTGAACTCAGAAAATTGAAGGAAAAAGAGCCTAAAATGCCCGGCATATATTTTATCGAGGCGGAATCCTACATGAATCTTGAAAACGTGGCAGAAGCTGAGAAATCAATCCTGAAAGCCATAGAATACATGAAAAGTGCCCCTGTTCCCGAGTATCTCGAAAGGGCTGCAGAAATAGAAATTTTATTGCGCAAACCTGATGAGGCTATGGAATTTGTTGATAAAGCACTTGCCCTTGATAAAGAAAATGATAAATTGAAGCTAATAAAGGGAAGCATCTTGATTGATTTCGGCAGAGGTGATGAAGCAATGGATTTCGCGTTTGACGAATACCGCAAGAATAGGGAGAATCCCATTCTTTCATTCATGCTCATAGATATTCTCGCAGAGACAGAGGACAGCAAAAAGTTTAATGAATTTTTAGAGGAAGCAAAGTTTCCTGAGAGC